>NZ_JBSHDU010000040.1:0-80064 GCF_053616475.1 Streptomyces sp. NPDC055815
ATCCGGGACCTGGGTGACAAGGTCGCCGCCCGGCACATCGCGCAGCGCGCCGGTGCCCCGCTGGTCGCGGGCACCCCGGACCCGGTCTCGGGTGCGGAGGAGGTCGTGGCGTTCGCGCGGGAGCACGGGCTGCCGATCGCGATCAAGGCCGCGTTCGGTGGCGGCGGCCGTGGTCTGAAGGTCGCCCGGACCCTGGAAGAGGTTCCGGAGCTGTACGACTCCGCCGTCCGTGAGGCCGTCGCGGCCTTCGGCCGGGGCGAGTGCTTCGTCGAGCGCTACCTCGACAAGCCGCGCCACGTGGAGACCCAGTGCCTGGCCGACACCCACGGCAACGTGGTCGTCGTCTCGACGCGTGACTGCTCGCTGCAGCGCCGCCACCAGAAGCTGGTGGAGGAGGCTCCGGCGCCGTTCCTGTCCGAGGCGCAGAACGCGGAGCTGTACGCGGCGTCGAAGGCGATCCTGAAGGAGGCCGGCTACGTCGGCGCCGGCACGGTCGAGTTCCTCGTCGGTGTCGACGGCACGATCTCCTTCCTGGAGGTCAACACGCGTCTGCAGGTCGAGCACCCGGTGACCGAGGAGGTCACGGGCATCGACCTGGTCCGCGAGATGTTCCGGATCGCCGACGGCGAGGAGCTCGGCTACGGGGACCCGGAGATCCGCGGTCACTCCTTCGAGTTCCGTATCAACGGCGAGGACCCGGGCCGCAACTTCCTCCCGGCCCCCGGCACCGTCACCGTCTTCACCCCGCCCACCGGCCCCGGTGTCCGTCTGGACGCGGGCGTGGAGTCCGGCTCGGTGATCGGCCCGGCCTGGGACTCGCTCCTGGCCAAGCTGATCGTCACCGGCGCCACCCGCGAGCAGGCCCTGCAGCGCGCCGCGCGTGCGCTTGCGGAGTTCAAGGTCGAGGGCATGGCCACCGCCATCCCGTTCCACCAGGCCGTCGTCGTCGACCCCGCCTTCACCGCCACGGAGACATTCACAGACGTGTTCCAGGTCCACACGCGGTGGATCGAGACGGAGTTCGTCAACGAGATCAAGCCGTTCGCCCCGGCCGGCACGGAGGCGGAGGAGGACGAGGCGGGCCGCGAGACGATCGTCGTCGAGGTCGGCGGCAAGCGCCTGGAGGTCTCCCTGCCGTCCTCGCTCGGCATGACCCTGGCCCGCACCGGCCTGGCGGCCGGCGCGAAGCCGAAGCGGCGGGCGGCGAAGAAGTCCGGCCCGACCGCCTCCGGCGACACCCTCGCCTCCCCGATGCAGGGCACGATCGTGAAGGTCGCGGTCGAGGAGGGCCAGGAGGTCAAGGAGGGCGACCTGATCGTCGTCCTGGAGGCCATGAAGATGGAGCAGCCCCTCAACGCCCACCGCTCCGGCACCGTGAAGGGCCTGACCGCCGAGGTCGGCGCCTCCGTCACCTCCGGCGCCACCCTCTGCGACATCAAGGACTGAATTCAGGCGGCCACGCCCGGGCACGGCGAATTCCTTCCCCCCTTTCACCTCATTTCTCGGCCTTCTTCAGCACGTCCTTTCGAAGGACTTTTCCGGTGAGGAGAGAACACATGCACAGCACTCTGATCGTGGCCCGCATGGAGCCCGGATCGAGCACCGACGTCGCCAAGCTGTTCGCCGAATTCGACGCCTCCGAGATGCCGCATCTCATGGGGACGCGCCGGCGCCAGCTGTTTTCCTACCGCGGCCTCTACTTCCACCTCCAGGACTTCGACGCCGACAACGGCGGCGAGCTCATCGAGCGCGCCAAGTCCGACCCGCGCTTCGTCCGCATCAGCGAGGACCTGAAGCCCTTCATCGAGGCCTACGACCCGGCCACCTGGCGCTCGCCGGCCGACGCCATGACCACCCGCTTCTACAACTGGGAGGCGAACGCGTGACCGCGCGACGCGTCGTCATCACCGGCATCGAGGTGCTCGCCCCCGGCGGCACCGGCGCCAAGGCCTTCTGGGACCTGCTCAGTGAAGGCCGCACGGCGACCCGGGGCATCACCTTCTTCGACCCGGCGCCGTTCCGCTCCCGGGTCGCCGCCGAGATCGACTTCGACCCGGCGGCCCACGGCCTGACCCCGCAGGAGGTCCGCCGCATGGACCGGGCCGCCCAGTTCGCGGTGGTCGCCGCGCGCGGCGCCGTAGCCGACAGCGGCATCGACCTCGCCGCCCACGACCCGTACCGCGTCGGCGTCACCGTCGGCAGCGCGGTCGGCGCGACCATGGGCCTCGACGAGGAGTACCGGATCGTCAGCGACGGCGGCCGGCTCGACCTCGTCGACCACGAGTACGCGGTGCCGCACCTCTACAACTACCTGGTGCCGAGCTCCTTCTCGGCCGAGGTCGCCTGGGCCGTCGGCGCCGAGGGCCCCAACACCGTGGTCTCCACCGGCTGCACCTCCGGCCTCGACTCCGTCGGCTACGCCGTCGAGCTGATCCGCGAGGGCTCCGCCGACGTCATGATCGCCGGCTCCTCCGACGCCCCGATCTCCCCGATCACGATGGCCTGCTTCGACGCCATCAAGGCGACCACCCCCCGGTACGACGACCCGGCGCACGCCTCCCGGCCCTTCGACGGCACCCGCAACGGCTTCGTGCTCGGCGAGGGCGCGGCCGTCTTCGTCCTGGAGGAGCTGGAGAGCGCCCGCCGGCGCGGCGCCCACATCTACGCGGAGATCGCCGGCTACGCCACCCGCAGCAACGCGTACCACATGACCGGTCTGCGGCCGGACGGCGCCGAGATGGCGGAGGCGATCCGGGTCGCGCTCGACGAGGCGCGGATGAACCCCACCGAGATCGACTACATCAACGCGCACGGCTCCGGCACCAAGCAGAACGACCGGCACGAGACCGCCGCCTTCAAGAAGAGCCTCGGGGACCACGCGTACCGGACCCCCGTCAGCTCCATCAAGTCGATGGTCGGCCACTCCCTCGGCGCCATCGGCTCCATCGAGATCGCCGCCTCGGCGCTCGCCATGGAGCACCACGTCGTGCCGCCCACCGCGAACCTGCACACCCCGGACCCCGAGTGCGACCTCGACTACGTGCCGCTCGTCGCCCGCGAGCAGCTCACGGACGCGGTCCTGACCGTCGGCAGCGGATTCGGCGGCTTCCAGAGCGCCATGGTCCTCGCCCGTCCCGAGAGGAAAACCGCATGAGCGCCTCCGTGGTGGTGACCGGCCTGGGCGTCGCCGCGCCCAACGGCCTGGGCCGCGAGGACTTCTGGGCCTCGACCCTCGGCGGCAAGAGCGGCATCGGCCGCCTCACCCGCTTCGACCCCTCCGGCTATCCGGCCCGGCTCGCCGGGGAGGTGCCCGGCTTCGCCGCCGAGGAGCATCTGCCCAGCCGGCTGCTGCCGCAGACCGACCGGATGACCCGGCTCGCGCTCGTCGCCGCCGACTGGGCGCTCGCCGACGCGGGCGTCAGCCCCGAGGAGCAGGCCGACTTCGACATGGGCGTGGTGACGGCCAGCTCCTCCGGCGGCTTCGAGTTCGGCCAGGGCGAGCTGCAGAAACTGTGGAGCCAGGGCAGCCAGTACGTCAGCGCCTACCAGTCCTTCGCCTGGTTCTACGCGGTCAACAGCGGCCAGATATCCATCCGCAACGGCATGAAGGGCCCCAGCGGCGTCGTCGTCAGCGACCAGGCCGGCGGTCTCGACGCCGTGGCGCAGGCCCGCCGCCAGATCCGCAAGGGCACCCGGCTGATCGTCTCCGGCGGCGTGGACGCCTCCCTCTGCCCCTGGGGCTGGGTGGCGCAGCTGTCCTCGGAGCGGCTCAGCACCAGCGAGGAGCCGACCCGGGCGTACGTGCCCTTCGACCGGGAGGCCCGCGGCCACGTGCCCGGCGAGGGCGGTGCGATCCTCGTCATGGAGGCCGCCGAGGCGGCCCGGGAGCGCGGGGCCCGGATCTACGGCGAGATCGCCGGATACGGCTCCACCTTCGACCCCCGGCCCGGCACCGGCCGCGAGCCCGGCCTGCGCAAGGCGATCGAACTCGCCCTCGCCGACGCGGAGCTGACCCCGGCCGACATCGACGTCGTCTTCGCGGACGCCGCCGCCGTGCCCGAGCTCGACCGCGCCGAGGCCGAGGCGATCAACGGGGTCTTCGGCGCCGGGGCCGTACCCGTCACCGCGCCCAAGACGATGACCGGCCGGCTCTACTCGGGCGCCGCGGCGCTCGACCTGGCCGCCGCGTTCCTCGCGATCGACGAGGGCGTCATCCCGCCCACCGTGAACGTCGACCCGGTGGCCGAGTACGGCCTCGACCTGGTCCTCGACCGTCCCCGTACCGCCGAGGTGCGCACCGCCCTGGTGCTCGCCCGCGGCCACGGCGGCTTCAACTCCGCGATGGTCGTCCGCGCCGCGGACTGACCGCCGCCCGCCCCCCACCACCCGCAGACAAGAGGAGACACACCATGAGCACCCAGCCCTTCACCCTCGACGACCTCAAGCGGATCCTGCGCGAGGGCGCCGGCGCCGACGAGGGCGTGGACCTCGACGGCGACATCCTCGACAGCCACTTCGAGACCCTCGGCTACGAGTCGCTCGCCCTCCTGGAGACGGGCAGCCGCATCGAGCGCGAGTACGCCATCACCCTCGACGACGACGTGCTGTCCGACGCCGACACCCCGCGCGCCCTGATCGAGGCCGTCAACGCCCATCTGTCGGCCGTCGCCGCGTCCTGAACACGCCCCCCTCCGCGTAGAGAAGAGACCAGCAGCATGTCCCAGCAGGAGAAGAGGGTCGCCCTCGTCACCGGAGCCACCAGCGGCATCGGCCTCGCCGTCGCCCGGCTCCTCGCGGCCCAGAACCACCGGGTGTTCCTCGGCGCCCGCAGCGCCCAGAACGTCGCCGCCACCGTCAAGCAGCTCCAGGACGAGGGGTACGAGGTCGACGGCACGACCCTCGACGTGCGCTCCGGCGAGGACGTCCAGGCCTTCGTCCGGGCCGCCGTCGACCGCTTCGGCACCGTCGACGTCCTGGTGAACAACGCCGGCCGCAGCGGCGGCGGGGTCACCGCCGACATCGCCGACGAGCTGTGGCACGACGTCATCGACACCAACCTCAACAGCGTCTTCCGGCTCACCCGCGAGGCGCTGACCACCGGCGGCATGCGCGAGAAGTCCCGCGGCCGGATCATCAACATCGCCTCCACCGCGGGGAAGCAGGGCGTCGTCCTCGGCGCCCCCTACTCGGCCTCCAAGCACGGCGTCGTCGGCTTCACCAAGGCCCTCGGCAACGAGCTCGCCCCGACCGGCATCACCGTCAACGCGGTCTGCCCCGGCTACGTCGAGACGCCGATGGCCCAGCGCGTCCGGCAGGGCTACGCCGCCGCGTACGACACCTCGGAGGACGCCATCCTCGAGAAGTTCCAGTCGAAGATCCCCCTCGGCCGCTACTCCACGCCCGAGGAGGTCGCCGGCCTCGTCGGCTACCTGGCCTCGGACACGGCCGCCTCCATCACCTCGCAGGCGCTCAACGTCTGCGGTGGCCTCGGCAACTTCTGATCCGCACCCTCTGAACGCGAGGAGAGTTCACGATGACGACCCGTGAGGTCGAGCACGAGATCACCGTCACGGCCCCGGCCCGGGCCGTGTACCGGCTGATCGCCGAGGTGGAGAACTGGCCGCGGATCTTCCCGCCCACCCTCTACGTCGACCACGTCGAGCGCGGCGAGCGGGAGGAGCGCATCCGGATCTGGGCGACCGCGAACGGCGCCCCGAAGAACTGGACGTCGCGGCGGACCCTCGACCCGGACACCCTGACGATCACCTTCCGCCAGGAGGTCTCCACCCCGCCCGTCGCCGCCATGGGCGGCACCTGGATCATCGAGCCGCTCTCCGCGACCGAGTCCCGGATCCGGCTCCTCCACGACTACCGGGCGATCGACGACGACCCCGAGGGCCTGAAGTGGATCGACGAGGCCGTCGACCGCAACTCGCGCTCCGAACTCGCCGCGCTCAAGACCAACGTCGAACTGGCCCACGCCTCCGAGGAGATCACCTTCTCCTTCGAGGACACCGTGCGGGTCGACGGCTCCGCCAAGGACGTCTACGACTTCGTGAACGAGGCGGACCGCTGGCCGGAGCGGCTGCCGCACGTGGCCACGGTCCGCTTCGAGGAGGAGACCCCGGGGCTGCAGAGCCTGGAGATGGACACCCGGGCCAAGGACGGCTCCACCCACACCACGAAGTCGTACCGGGTGACCTTCCCGCACCACCGGATCGCCTACAAGCAGATCACCCTGCCGGCCCTGATGACCCTGCACACGGGCTACTGGACGTTCACGGAGGAGGCCGACGGCGGCGTCTCCGCCTCCTCCCAGCACACGGTCGTCCTCAACACGGCGAACATCGAGCGGATCCTCGGTGCCGAGGCCACCGTCGCCGACGCCCGCGACTACGTGCGCACCGCGCTCAGCACCAACAGCCGGGCCACCCTCGGGTACGCCAAGGAGTACGCCGAGGCCAAGGCCCGTACCGAGGGCAAGGCCTGACCATGGAGACGACGGTGGAGACCGACGTCGTCGTCATCGGTGCCGGTCCCACCGGCCTGATGCTCGCCGGCGAACTGCGGCTCGGTGGCGCGGACGTGATCGTCCTGGAGCGCCGTGCCACCCCCACGACCGAGTCCAGGGCCTCCACACTGCACGCCCGCACCATGGAACTCCTCGACGACCGGGGCCTGCTGCCCGCCTTCGGCACCCCGCCGTCGGAGCCCCGCGGCCACTTCGGCGGGATCCCGCTCGACCTGACCCTGCCGAGCCCCCACCCCGGGCAGTGGAAGGTCGAGCAGACCCGCACCGAGCGGCTGCTCGCGGAGTGGGCCGCCGGCCTCGGCGCCGGCCTGCGGCGCGGCCACACGCTCCGTTCCCTCACGGAGACGGACACGCACACCGAGGCCGGGGCGGTCGGTCCGGACGGCCGTGAGGTACGGGTCAGGGCACGGTACCTCGTCGGATGCGACGGCGAGCAGAGCACCGTACGGGCCCTGACCGGGGCCGAGTTCCCCGGCCAGGAGGCCCGGCGCGAGCTGCTGCGCGCCGACGTCGCCGGGATCGACGTCCCGAACCGGCGCTTCCAGCGGCTGCCCGGCGGCCTCGCCGTCGCGGCCCGCCGGCCCGACGGCGTCACCCGGGTCATGGTCCACGCCTTCGGCCGGCCCGCGGCCCCTCGCACCGAGGAGCCCGGCTTCGACGAGGTCGTGGACGTGTGGAAGCGGGTCACGGGCGAGGACATCAGCGGCGGCACCCCGCTCTGGGTGAACTCCTTCCACGACGCCGACCGGCAGCTCACCCGCTACCGCGACGGCCGGGTGCTCTTCGCCGGGGACGCCGCCCACCAGCAGATGCCGATCGGCGGCCAGGCCCTCAACCTCGGCCTGCAGGACGCCGTCAACCTCGGCTGGAAGCTCGCCGCCACCGTCCGCGGCACGGCACCCGACGGGCTGCTCGACACGTACCACGAGGAGCGGCACGCCGTCGGCCGCCAGGTCCTCGGCAACATCAGGGCGCAGGCCCTGCTGCTCCTCGGCGGCCCCGAGGCGGAGCCCGTCCGCTCCCTCCTCGGCCCGCTCATCGGCCTGGACGCGGTGCGCACGCACCTCGCCGGGAAGATCTCCGGACTCGACATCCGGTACGGGACGGAGGACGGCGGAGTCCACCCGCTGACCGGCACCCGGCTGCCGCACACCGCCCTCGCCGGAGGCCACGCGCCTGTCACCGGGCCGCTGCGGGCGGGACGCGGCCTGTTCCTCGTCCTCGGCGAGGAGAGCGCCGCTCCCGCCGCCCGCTGGGCGGACCGGGTCACCACGCTCGCCGCCCGGCCGGTGCCCGGCGGCCCCCTCGACGGCCTCGACGCCGTCCTCGTACGGCCCGACGGCCACGTCGCGTGGACCTCGGCGGACGACGCGGGACCGGAGACGGCCCTGCGCCGCTGGTTCGGTGCCCCCACCCACGAACTCGGACGAAGGACGCCATGACCACCTCGCATCCCCGCACCACCGACACCCCCGCCGGCACCGACACCGACGTCATCGTGGTCGGCGGCGGCCCCACCGGCCTCATGCTCGCCGGTGAACTCCGCCTCGGCGGCGCCCGGGTCCTCGTCGCGGAGCGCCTGGAGCGGCCCACCGGCCAGTCCCGCGGACTCGGCTTCACCGCCCGCGCGATGGAGGTCTTCGACCAGCGCGGACTGCTGCCCCGCTTCGGACAGGGCGAGACCCTGGAGACCAGCCCGCTGGGCCACTTCGGCGGGGTGCAGTTCGACTACACCGTCCTGGAGGGCGCCCACTTCGGCGCCCGCGGCATCCCCCAGTACACGACCGAGAAGGTCCTGGAGGAGTGGGCGACCGAGCTCGGCGCTGACGTCCGGCGCGGCTGGGAGTTCACCGGCCTCACCCAGGACGCCGACCAGGTGGAGGTCACCGTCCGCACCCCCGAGGGCGAGCGGCGGCTCCGCGCCGCGTACGTGGTGGGCTGCGACGGCGGGCACAGCCCCGTCCGCAGGGCCGCCGGCTTCGACTTCCCCGGCACCCCCGCCACCCGCGAGATGTACCTCGCGGACGTCGTCGGCTGCGGGCTGCGGCCCCGGTTCCTCGGCGAGCGGCTGCCGGAGGGCATGGTCATGGCCGCGCCGCTCGCCGAGGGCGTCGACCGGATCATCGTCTGCCCGCACGGCACGCCGCCCCGCGACCGCCGCGAGGCCGAGACGGTGGGCTTCGCCGAGGTGGCCGCCGCCTGGCGGCGCATCACCGGCGAGGACATCAGCGGCGGTTCCGCCGCGTGGGTCTCCTCCTTCACCGACACCACCCGGCAGGCCACCGAGTACCGGCGCGGCCGGGTGCTCCTCGCGGGCGACGCCGCCCACGTCCATCTCCCGGCCGGCGGCCAGGGACTCAGCACCGGCGTCCAGGACGCCGCCAACCTGGGCTGGAAGCTCGCCGCCGCCGTGCGCGGCCGGGCGCCCGAGGGGCTGCTCGACACGTACCACGCGGAGCGCCACCCGGTGGGCGAGCGGCTCCTGATGAACACCCGGGCCCAGGGCACGGTCTTCCTCGGCGGCGAGGAGTCGGACCCGCTGCGCGAACTGTTCACCGAACTCCTCGGCCACGACGAGGTGAAGCGGCACCTCGCCGGCGTCGTCAGCGGCCTCGACATCCGCTACGAGGTGGGTCAAGGCGACCCGGACGACCCCCTGCTCGGGGCGCGGCTCGCGCACCGGGCGCTGACCACGGCGGCGGGGGAGACCAGCACCACCCGGCTGCTCCACTCCGCGCAGGGCCTGCTGCTCGACCTCGCCGACGACCCGGCGGTACGGGAGACGGCGGCGGCCTGGAAGGACCGGGTCCTCACCGTCACCGCCACACCGCTGCCCGCCGACGGCACGGACGTCCTCACGGGCCTGGCCGCCGTCCTCGTACGGCCCGACGGCCACGTCGTATGGACCTCGAAGGGCGGCGCGAGCCCCGAGGCGGCCCTGCGCCGCTGGTTCGGCGCCCCCGCCCTCGCGGTCTCCGACGGCGGCGCGTCCCGGTGACCACCACGACGAACGCCCCGGCCGCGCCCCGCACCGCAGGAGTGCGCCGGATCGTCCTGGACGGCGCCGGGGTCCCGATCTCCGCCCTGCTCGCCGAACCGGAGCCGGGGCCCGACTCCTTCGGGGCGCCGCGCGCGACCGTCGTCGCCCTCCACGGCGGCGGCATGAGCGCCGGCTACTTCCACGGCCAGGCCCAGCCGGGTCTCTCCCTGCTCACCCTCGGCGCCCGGCTCGGCTTCACCGTCCTCTCCCTCGACCGCCCGGGATACGGCGACTCCACCGCCCGGCTGCCGCACGGCCAGACGCTCACCGAGCAGTCGGACACCCTGCGGGCCGCCCTGGCAGACTTCTCCGCCCGGCACACCACCGGAGCCGGCCTCTTCCTGCTCGCCCACTCCTACGGCGGGAAGCTCGCCCTGACCGCCGCCGCCCGCGACACCGGCGCGGCCGGCACCCCGCTCCTGGGGCTCGACGTCTCCGGCTGCGGCCAGGAGTACGCGGTGGGACCCGACGACCTGCCGGGCAGCCGGGGCCACGGCCACTGGACCCGGAACTGGGGCGCCCTGCGCCTCTACCCGCCGGGCACCTTCCGGGCCAGCGGCGCGCTCGTCGCCCCGATGCCGGAGCGGGAGCGGGCCGAGGCCCTGCGCTGGCCCGGCCTCTTCCCGGAGGTGGCGGCCCGCGTGCGGGTGCCCGTACGGCTGACGTTCGCGGAGTACGAGTCGTGGTGGCGGCACGACGAGGCGGCGCTCGACCGGCTGACCGGACGATTCACCGCCGCACCCCGTGTCCTCGTCGAGCGGCTCCCGGACGCCGGACACAACATAAGCCTGGGCCTCGCGGCCCGTACGTACCATCTGCGGGCCCTCGCGTTCCTGGAGGAGTGCCTCGCGACCCTGCGACCCGAGGTGTGACCCGCGCTCATGGTGAAGGCCCGACCGACCACGTTCCGCTCCCTGTCCGTCCGCAACTTCCGGCTCTTCGCGGCCGGGCAGGTGGTGTCCGTGGCCGGGACCTGGACGATGGTCGTCGCCCAGGACTGGCTCGTCCTCGGCATGACCGGCGACTCCGGCACGGCCCTGGGGACCGTGACCGCCCTGCAGTTCGCCCCCATGCTGCTCCTCACCCTCTACGGGGGGCGGCTCGCCGACCGGTACGACAAGCGGACGCTGCTCACCCTCGCCAACCTGGCGGCGGGGGCGCTCGCCCTGATCCTGGCCGTGCTCGACCTGAGCGGCACGGTACGGCTCTGGCACATCTGGCTGCTCGCCCTCGGCCTCGGGATCGTCAACGCGGTCGAGGTCCCCACCCGGATGTCCTTCGTCGGTGAGCTGGTCGGCAACGAGCTGCTGCCCAACGCCTCCGCCCTGAGCGCCGCCTACTTCAGCGTCGCCCGGGTGGCGGGACCGGCCCTCGCCGGACTCCTCATCACCGGCTTCGGCACCGGCTGGGCCATCGCCCTCAACGCGGTCAGCTACCTCGCGACGGTGGCGGGGCTGCGCCTGATGCGGCCCGAGGAGAACCGGGGGGTCGGCCGCGGAGCGGCGCCGAGCACGGTGCGGGTCGTCGACGGCCTGCGCTACACCGCCTCCCGCCCCGACCTCGTCCTCCCCATGGCGCTCGTCGCCGTCATCGGCCTGTTCGGCATGAACTTCCAGCTGACCCTGCCGCTGCTCGCCAAGACGGTCTTCCACGCCGACGCGGCCTCCTTCGGCCTCCTCACCACCGCCTTCGCCGCCGGCTCCCTCCTCGGAGCCATCGCCGGCACCCGGCGCAGCGGGCGCCCCGCCGCCCGCACCGTCATCGGCTCGGCCCTCGCCTTCGGGGCCCTGGAGACGGCGGCGGGACAGGCGCCCGGATTCCTCGGCGCGCTCGTCCTCCTCACGCTCACCGGCTTCGCCTCGATCTCCTTCGTCCAGGCCGCGAACCACCGCGTCCAGCTCGGCAGCGACCCCCGCTACCGGGGCCGGATCCTCGCCCTCTACACCCTGATCCTCCAGGGCACCACCCCGCTCGGGGCGCTGCTCGTCGGCCTGCTCGCCGAGCACCTCGGCGCCCGCGCGGGCCTCTGGCTCGGCGGCCTCGTCTCCCTGGCCGCGGCCCTCGCCGCCCTCGCCCTCCAGCACCGCGGGAAGCGGGCGGCGGGGGCCGGCACCGATCCGTCCGAGAACGACGAAAGGCCGATACGCGATGCCGCTCCTGAGGGCCGGGGACGATGACCTCCACCTCTGGACGCTCCGCCCGCCCCCGCCGGACTCCGTGCTGCCCACCGGGGAACTCGACCGCCACGAGCGGCGCCGGGCCGCCGCGTTCGTCCGGCCCGCGGACCGCGTCCAGTACCTCGCGGCGCACCTGGCGCTGCGCCGGATCCTCGCCCGGTACACCGGAGTCGCGGCCGGGCGGCTGCGCTTCGGCCGGGCGGCCTCGGGACGGCCCGTGCTCCTCGGCCTACCGGAGCCGCCGTCGTTCTCGCTCTCGCACAGCCACGGCCTGGTGCTGCTCGGCGTGGCGGCGCGACCGGTGGGCGTCGACGTCCAGCGCGTCCCCCCGTACGCCACCGCCGAGCTGTGCCGTACGGCGCTCCACCCGGCCGAGGCCGAGGATCTCGCCGCGCTGCCCGGGGACCGGCTGGCCGAGGGCTTCGCCCGGCTGTGGACCCGCAAGGAGGCCTATCTGAAGGGCCTCGGCACCGGGCTCGCCCGGGGCCTCGCCGCCGACTACCTGGGCGCGGCCGAGCGGGCCGGCGCCCGGCGGCCCGCCGGGTGGGCCGTCCTCGACCTGCCGGGCGGGCCCGGCCACGCGGCGGCGGCCGCACTGCGCACGGACGGCAGCCCGCGCGTCACGACGCGGACGGTACGGCCGGAGGACCTGACCACCACGCACGAGATGTTCACCGAAAGGGGAGTGGGGAGCGCATGACCACGACGTCCACGACGACCGCGACGGCCGCGACGTCCACGACGACCGCGACGACCGCGGCCTTCACGGCAGGAGGCGCCCTCGCGGACCGCCTCACCGAACTGGGCAGGCTGAAGGAGCTGGCGCAGGAGGGACCCGATCCGAAGGCCACCGAACGCCAGCACGCGAAGGGCAAGCTGACGGCGCGTGAGCGGATCGGGCTGCTCCTCGACAAAGGGAGCTTCACGGAGGTCGAGCAGCTGCGCCGGCACCGCGCGCAGGGCTTCGGCCTGGAGGCGAAGAAGCCGTACACCGACGGTGTCATCACCGGCTGGGGCACGGTCGAGGGCCGCACGGTCTTCGTGTACGCGCACGACTTCCGGATCTTCGGCGGCGCCCTGGGCGAGGCCCACGCCACCAAGATCCACAAGATCATGGACATGGCCATCGCGGCCGGTGCCCCGCTGGTCTCCCTGAACGACGGCGCCGGCGCCCGCATCCAGGAGGGCGTCTCCGCGCTCGCCGGCTACGGCGGCATCTTCCAGCGCAACACCAGGGCCTCGGGTGTCATCCCGCAGATCTCGGTGATGCTCGGCCCGTGCGCCGGCGGCGCCGCGTACAGCCCGGCGCTCACGGACTTCGTGTTCATGGTCCGCGAGACCTCGCAGATGTTCATCACCGGCCCGGACGTCGTCAAGGCGGTCACCGGCGAGGAGATCACCCAGAACGGCCTCGGCGGGGCCGACGTCCACGCCGAGACGTCGGGCGTGGCGCACTTCGCGTACGACGACGAGGAGACCTGCCTGGCCGAGGTCCGCTATCTGCTCTCGCTGCTTCCGCAGAACAACCGCGACCTGCCGCCCGTCGTGCCGAGCTCCGACCCGGCCGACCGGCTCGGCGAGCGGCTCCTCGACCTCGTACCGGCCGACGGCAACCGCTCGTACGACGTCCGCGGGGTCATCGAGGAACTCGTCGACGACGGCGAGCACATGGAGGTCCACGCGGCCTGGGCGCCCAACCTGGTGTGCGCCTTCGCCCGGCTCGACGGCCATGTCGTCGGCATCGTCGCCAACCAGCCGGCCGCCCTGGCCGGAGTCCTCGACATCAAGGCCAGCGAGAAGGGCGCACGGTTCGTCCAGTTCTGCGACGCCTTCAACATCCCGCTCGTCACCCTCGTCGACGTACCCGGCTTCCTGCCCGGCGTCGACCAGGAGCACGAGGGCATCATCCGGCGCGGCGCCAAGCTGCTGTACGCCTACTGCAACGCGACCGTGCCCCGGATCTCCGTCGTCCTGCGCAAGGCCTACGGCGGCGCCTACATCGTCATGGACTCCCGCTCCATCGGCGCCGACATCTCCCTCGCCTGGCCCACCAACGAGATCGCCGTCATGGGCGCCGAGGGCGCCGCCAACGTGGTCTTCCGGCGCGAGATCGCGGCCGCCGAGGACCCCGAGGCCATGCGCCGCCGGAAGATCGAGGAGTACCGCGAGGAGCTCGTCCACCCGTACTACGCGGCCGAGCGCGGTCTCGTCGACGACGTCGTCGACCCGCGGGAGACCCGCCGGGTGCTCTGCCGGTCCGTCGCCATGCTCGCCGCCAAACACGCCGAACTGCCGCGCCGCAAGCACGGCAACCCGCCCCAGTAGGAGTCCCGATGACCGCTCCCGCGCAGCCCGCCCCCGGGCACCTCGTCCGCGTCGAGAAGGGCGCCCCGAGCCCCGAGGAACTCGCCGCCGTGACCGCCGTCCTGCTCGCCCGCACCCAGGAGCGCCCGGCCGCCACCGCCCCCCGGAGCGTCGCCGGCTGGCGGCGCCTTGAGCGTGCGGGCGGCTTCGAAGGGCCCCGCACCTGGCACTCCGTGCTCCCCGCCCGCCACCGCTGACCCGTCCCTCCGCACCGTCGAAGGAACCCACCATGACCACGACCACGACCGCGACCGACGAACTCGCCGAACTCCGCGCCACCGTCCGTACCCTCTCCGACCGTGCCGAGATAGCCGCCGTGTGCGAGCGGTACGCCATGCACCTCGACAAGGACCGCGGCAGCGACGACTGGTTCGGCCAGGTCTTCACCGACGACGTCCACCTCGTCTTCCCGATGGGCGAGTACAAGGGCATGGAGGGCCTCGCCGCCTTCCAGCAGATGGCCCGCACGACCTTCGCCCGCACCCACCACCTCACCGGCGCCTACGCCATCGACCTCGACGGCGACGAGGCCCGGGTCCGCGCCCACCTCACCGCCTTCCACGTCCGCGAACCCGCCGAGCCCTCCGCCCACTTCGCCATCGGCGGCCACTACGACGCCCACGTCGTCCGCACCCCGGCGGGCTGGCGCATCCGCTCCTTCGTCTTCGACCTCGTCTGGAACGCGGGCGAGGCCCCCGGCGCGAAGGGCCACTCCCGATGAGCGCCCCCACCCTGACCCCGCGCCGGCCCGCCGGGCTCGCCGAGCGGATCGCGCTCTCGGCCGCCACCACCCGCGGCGCCCACCTGTCCACCGAGGACTTCCACGGCTGGCTCGACGGGCGTCGCCGCGCGCACACCTTCCGCGTCGACCGGGTGCCCTTCGGCGCCCTCGACGGCTGGTCCTTCGAGGAGCACAGCGGCAACCTCGTCCACCGCAGCGGCCGCTTCTTCACCGTCGAGGGCCTGCACGTCGTCGAGGAGGCCGGACCCTACGGCGACGGCCCCTACCAGTCCTGGCACCAGCCCGTCATCAAGCAGCCCGAGGTCGGCATCCTCGGCATCCTCGCCAAGGAGTTCGACGGCGTCCTGCACTTCCTCATGCAGGCGAAGATGGAGCCCGGCAACCGCAACCTGCTCCAGCTGTCCCCGACCGTCCAGGCCACCCGCAGCAACTACACCAAGGCCCACCGCGGCGGCGACGTGAAGTACATCGAGTACTTCACCGACCCCGGGCACGGCACCGTCGTCGCCGACGCCCTCCAGTCCGAGCACGGCGCCTGGTTCTTCCGGAAGTCCAACCGCAACATGATCGTCGAGACCACCGGCGAGGTCGCCCTCCTGGACGACTTCTGCTGGCTCACCCTCGGGCAGATCGGCGAACTCCTCCACCAGGACAACGTCGTGAACATGGACGCCAGGACCGTGCTGTCCTGCGTGCCCCACCAGGACACCGCCCCCGGCGCCCTGCTCTCCGACGTACGCCTCCTCTCCTGGTTCACCGGCGAGCGCTCCCGCCACGACGTACGGGCCCGGCGGGTCCCGCTGCGCGAGCTGCCCGGCTGGAAGCGGGGCGAGGAGACCATCGAGCACGAGGAGGGCCGCCACTTCAAGGTCGTCGCCGTCTCCGTCCAGGCCGGGAACCGCGAGGTCACCCGCTGGACGCAGCCGCTGATCGAACCCGTCGGCCTCGGCGTCACCGCCTTCCTCACCCGCACCTTCGACGGGGTCCCGCACTACCTCGTGCACGCCCGCGTCGAGGGCGGCTTCCTCGACACCGTCGAACTCGCGCCCACCGTCCAGTACACCCCCGGGAACTACGCCCACCTGCCCGCCGGGGAGCGCCCCCGCTTCCTCGACCAGGTCGTCGGCGCCGACCCCTCCCGCATCCGCTACGAGGCCGTCCACTCCGAGGAGGGCGGCCGCTTCCTCAACGCCGAGAGCCGCTACCTCCTCGTCGAGGCCGACGAGGAGCAGGCCCCGGCCGACCCGCCGGCCGGCTACGCCTGGGCGACCGCCGCCCAGCTCACCTCGCTGACCCGGCACGGCCACTACCTCAACGTGCAGGCCCGGACCCTGCTCGCCTGCCTCAACGCCCGGGCGGTGCACGCCCGATGACCGCGGCCGCCCCCCTGCGGATCGGGGTCCTCGGCTGCGCCGACATCGCCGTCCGCCGGATGATGCCCGCCATGGCCGCGCTCCCGGAGACCGAGGTCACCGCGGTCGCCAGCCGCGACCCCGAGAAGGCCGCCGAGGCCGCCGCCCCCTACGGAGCGGCGGCCGTCCACGGCTACGAGGCCCTGCTGCGGCGCGAGGACGTCGACGCCGTCTACGTACCGCTGCCCGCCGCCCTGCACGCCGAGTGGACCGAGGCCGCGCTCCGCGCGGGCAAGCACGTCCTCGCGGAGAAGCCGCTCACCACCGACCCGGAGCGGACCGCCGCCCTGCTCGACCTGGCGGCCCGCTCCGGGCTCGCCCTGATGGAGAACGTGATGTTCGTCCATCACCGGCTCCACACCGACGTCCGCAAGCTCGTCGCCGACGGCGCCATCGGCGAACTCCGCGCCCTGCACGCCTCGTTCGGCATCCCGCGGCTTCCCGCCACCGACATCCGGCACGACCCCGGGCTCGGCGGCGGCGCCCTCGGCGACGTCGGCGTCTACCCGCTGCGGGCCGCCCTGCACCTGCTCGGCGACGCGCTCGACGTCCTTGGCGCGCACCTCGTCCGCGGCACCGGCAGCCGCGTCGAGACCGCAGGCGGGGCGCTGCTCGCCACCCCCGCCGGAGTGACCGCGCACCTCGCCTTCGGCATGGACCACGGCTACCGCTCGGCGTACGAACTGTGGGGGAGCGAGGGCCGGCTCATCGTCGAGCGGGCCTACACCCCGCCCGCGCACCACCGGCCGGTCGTCCGCCTGGAGACCCGTGCCGGCACCGAGGAACGCGTCCTGGACGCCGACGACCAGGTCCGCAACACGGTCGCCGCCTTCGCC
This sequence comes from Streptomyces sp. NPDC055815, assembly GCF_053616475.1. Lineage (NCBI taxonomy): Bacteria > Bacillati > Actinomycetota > Actinomycetes > Kitasatosporales > Streptomycetaceae > Streptomyces > Streptomyces sp. NPDC055815. The sequence goes on from NZ_JBSHDU010000040.1 coordinate 17,104, forward strand.
GCCTCCGTACGCGCCGGGGCGGGCGTCGCCCACGACCGGGAGACCCCGCTCCGCCAGGCCCGCCTGCTCGACGCCGTCCGCCGCCGGGCGGCTCCTTCCTGACCGACCCCCCACCGGGCCCCGCGACCAGGGGCCCCGACCCTGGAGAGAACCGTGAAAGGCATCGTCCTGGCCGGAGGCCACGGCACCCGGCTGCACCCGATCACCCTCGGCACGTCCAAGCAGATGCTGCCGGTCTACGACAAGCCGATGATCTACTACCCGCTGTCGGTGCTGATGCTCGCCGGCATCCGCGACATCCAGATCATCTCCTCGCCCGACGACATCGACAACTTCCGCCGTCTGCTCGGCGACGGCGCGCCGCTCGGCATCTCGCTCAGCTACGCGGTCCAGGAGGAACCGCGCGGCCTCGCCGAGGCGTTCCGCATCTCCGCCGACCACATCGGGGACGACTCCGTCGCGCTCGTCCTCGGCGACAACATCTTCCACGGCCCCGGCTTCTCCGCGATCCTCCAGGAGAAGGCCCGGAGCGTCGACGGCTGCGTCCTCTTCGGCTACCCGGTGCGCGACCCCGAGCGCTACGGCGTCGGCGAGGTCGACGCCGACGGGCGGCTAGTCTCCCTGGAGGAGAAGCCCGAGCACCCCCGCTCCGACCTCGCGATCACCGGCCTCTACCTCTACGACAACAGCGTCGTCGACATCGCCAAGAACCTCACGCCCTCCGCGCGCGGCGAACTGGAGATCACCGACGTCAACCGCGAGTACCTCGCGCGGGGCAAGGCCGAACTGGTGTCCCTCGGAAGGGGGTTCGTCTGGCTGGACGCCGGCACGCACGACGCGCTCACCGAGGCCGGCCAGTACGTGCAGATCCTGGAGCACCGCCAGGGCGTACGGCTCGCCTGCCTGGAGGAGGTCGCCTGGCGCATGGGCTTCATCGACCGCGAGGCCTGCCTGCGGCTCGGCGCGCGCCTCGCGAAGTCCCCGTACGGCCAGTACGTCATGGAGATAGCCCGAGCGGGCTGAACCGCACGTGGCGAGACGGACGCCTCTGCTCCCGGTACGCCACACCAGGACGAGCGCTCAGCCGGCCGTGGCGCCGTACCGGGCGAGCAGGCGGGCCCGGCGGGACGGCTGGAGGTTCGCGCGGGTCACGTCGCCGTCGTAGTGGGCGACGACCCGGGGGTCCATGACGCGGCGCCAGAGCGGCGGCACGTACGCGAGGACGATCATCCCCGCGTACCCCGTCGGCATCTCGGGGGCCTCGTCGAAGTGGCGCAGCGACTGGTAGCGCCGGGTGGGGTTGGCGTGGTGGTCGCTGTGCCGCTGGAGGTGGTAGAGGAAGACGTTGGAGGCGACGTTGTCGCTGTTCCAGCTGTGGCGCGGGGCGCAGCGCTCGTACCGCCCGCTCGCGGTCCGCTCCCGCCTGAGGCCGTAGTGCTCGGTGTAGTTGATGACTTCGAGCAGGCAGAAGCCGAAGACCGCCTGGACCGCGAGGTACGGCAGGACCCCGGGCCCGAAGGCGAGCGCCAGCGCCGCGAAGAGGAGGAACGACAGCGCCCAGGAGCCGAGGACCGTGTTCCGCGGGCTCCACACGGACCGGCCCCGGCGGCCGAGCCGCCGCTTCTCCAGGCGCCAGGCCGAGGTGAGGCTGCCGAGGACGGTCCGGGGCAGGAAGCGCCAGAAGCTCTCGCCGAGCCGGGCGCTCGCCGGGTCCTCGGGGGTGGCGACGCGGATGTGGTGGCCGTGGTTGTGCTCGACGTAGAAGTGGCCGTACCAGGTCTGGGCGAGCGCGATCCGGGAGAGCCTGCGCTCCAGGGCCTCCGTCTTGTGCCCCAGCTCGTGGGCGGTGTTGATGGCGATGCCGGCGACCCCGCCGAGGGTGAACGTCAGCCCGATCCGGTCGACGAGGGCGAGGTCGCCCCGGGTGATCAGCCAGCAGCCGAGGACGAGCCCCGCGTACTGCAGGGGGAGGTAGAGGTAGGTGCACCACCGGTAGTAGCGGTCCTTCTCCAGGTGGGCGATCGCGCTGTCCGGCGGGTTGGCGGAGTCCTTGCCGATGAGGTGGTCGACGACCGGGAAGATCACGTACAGGACGAGGATCCCGGTCCACCAGAAGAGCCGGAGCCCGGTGGCGTTCACCAGTCCCCAGGAGAGGAAGGGGAAGGCCGGGATGAGCAGGCCGAGCAGCCAGAGCCAGCGCTTGGGGTCGCGCCAGGCGGCGGGGGCTTCGGGGGAGTCGCTGTGCAGGGCCAAGACCGGCTCCTCGGAGAGGTGGACACTTCACATGCGTTCTGTCCAGTTGATAGACGGATTCAGGGTGAGGTGTCAATGCGCGGGACCGGGGCCGGTGTGCGAAGACGGCGGGGGGACGGTGGATAAAGTGGGGGCACGATGACACGTTTCCGCGAGAGTGTTCGGTCCCTCCTGCGCGAGCAGGTGCTCGACGCCGCCTACCGGCTCGTCGCCGCCGACGGCTGGGGCGTGCTCCGCATGGCCGCCGTCGCACGGGCCGCCGGCATCAGCCGCCAGACGCTCTACAACGAGTTCGGCTCGAAGGAGGCCATCGGCAACGCCCTGGTCCAGCGCGAGCTGGAGGGCTTCCTCCTCGGCATCCAGCGCGAACTCGACGCCCACCGGGGCGAGTTGGAGGCGGCAGCGGCGGCGGGCGTCGGCTACACGCTCCAGCAGGCCGTGGACAACCCCCTCATCAAGAGCGTCCTGCTCGCCGCGCGCGGCGGCGAGGACGACCTCCTCGCCTACCTCACCACGCGCCCGGAACCGGTCTTCGGCACGGCGATGGCGATGCTCGACGCGTACGCGATCGAGGCCTGGCCCGACGTCGACGAGGAGTCCCGCGGCCTCGCCGTCGAGACGATCGTGCGGCTCACCGTCAGCCACATCGTCCAGCCGGTGGCCGCGCCGGAGGAGTCGGCCCGGCGCATCGCCAGGATCACGGCACGGATCGCCTACCCGGGCGGTGCCTGACCCGGCCGTCGGGAACCCGTGGGCGGTGGCGGCCGACTGCCTCGACGCGACACGGAACGTCGGGCCCTGCCATCCCCTGGGGGAGAACCATGAACCGCCGCAACCTGCTCCGCGCCACCACCGCCCTCGGGGCCGCGGGCGCGCTGGGAACCAGCACCGCAGCCCACGCCGCCCCCGCGGCGCCGCCGTCGGCGCGCCGCCCGCTCCGCGTCCACCTCGTGCTCTTCGACGGCGTCGAGGAACTCGACTTCGCCGCCCCCTACGAGGTGCTCTCCGCCGCCGGCTTCTTCTCCGAGCGTCCGGTGGACGTCCGGTACGTCTCCGTCGACGGGCCCGGCACCGTCACCGCCGCCTACGGGACCGAGGTCCGCGTCGACCACCCCTGGGCCCCGCGCGAGGCCGACCTGCTCGTCGTACCGGGCGGCGGCTACGCGCGCCGGGACAGCCCGGGCGTCTGGGCCGAGATCGACCGGGGCGCCCTGCCCCGCGCCCTCGCGGCGGCGGTCCGGCCGGGCCTCACCGTCAGCGCCCTGTGCACCGGCGTCATGCTGCTCTCCGCCGCCGGACTCACCCGGGGCCGCCCCTGCACCACCCACCACAAGGCCCGCCCGGACCTGGAGCGGCAGGGCGGCGTCCTGAAGGGGGCCAGGGTGGTGGACGACGGCGACCTCGTGACCGCCGGGGGTGTCACCTCGGGCCTGGAGCTCGCGCTCTGGCTCGTACGCCGGGAACTCGGCCCCGACGCGGCGAACGGCCTGGAGGCCATGCTCGAGTACGAGGCGAGGGGCACGGTCTGGGTCCGGCCGGACCGGCACTGAACGGACCGGCACTGAACGGACGGGTTCGGGCGGACGCGTCTCTGACGGACGCGGCGAGGCCCGCTGTCGGACACGGGGGATCTCCGACAGCGGGCCTCTGTTGAATATTGTACGAGATCATCCGGGGTGGTTCGCCCCGGCCGGCGGCGGTGGCGAACGGGGGAGGGACGGGGTACATCTCCCCTGAGGCGCGGACACGGCCCCCGGGGCCGGACACCCTCGACCGCGCCCCCCGCGCCGACGAGGAGGCCGCCGTGGAAGGCAGAAGCAAAGGGTTCGTGCAGTCCTTCAACCGTCTCGGCGGGTACGGCTTCGTCGTCCCCGTGGGCTCCGAGGAGCAGGTGTACTTCAGCGCCGAGGACATCGAGAGCGAGGAGCGGACGGTCTCCGAGGGGCAGCAGGTCTCCTTCGTCCTGGTCCTCGGCGACGGCCGCTTCGAGGCGAAGGAGCTGCGCGTCTGACGGCGACGGGCGTCCGGGGTGCGGCGGCCGGCCGGTGGTACTGTGCCGAGGCCAGTCGCACCTTTGTACGCACCTGAACGGGTACGTCCACGGGTCAGGGAATCCGGTGCGAGACCGGAACTGACGCGCAGCGGTGAGGGCGACGGGCGGAGCATCGGCCACTGGGCGGCACGACGGGCCCGGGAAGGCGCTCCGTCCGGCTGACCCCGAGTCCGAAGACCTGCTGGCGGCCCCGGCGGCACGCGGTCGTCCGGGGAGCACCGTACGACAGGCTCCGCGTATGAGCCGTGGACGCAGAGGAAGTCCCCCGTGCCGCTCGCACACCCCGTCCGCTCCGCCGTGCCCGCCCTCACCGGCGTCCTGGTCCTCCTCGCGACGGCGACCGGCTGCGGGCCCTCCGCACCCTCGTCGAAGCCCGCACCGGAGCGCGGCCACCCCGTGACCCTCGACGACAACTGCGGACGGAAGGTCCGCGTCGACCGCGCCCCGCGCCGGGCCGTCGCCCTCGACCAGGGAGCGGCGGAGATCATGCTCTCCCTCGGCCTCGCCGACCGCATGGTGGGCACCGCGACCTGGACGGACCCCGTGCTCAAGGGCCTGGAGGAGGAGAACGCCAAGGTCCCGCGCCTCGCCGACCGCTACCCCTCCTTCGAGAAGGTCCTCGACACCGAACCCGACTTCGCGGCCGCCTCGTTCGCGTACACCCTCGGCAAGGGCGGGGTCGCGCCCCGCGAACGCTTCGAGCAGCTCGGGGTCCCGACGTACCTCTCGCCGACCGACTGCGTCGGCAAGGACAACAGCGGCGACGGCGACGGCGTCCGCACCCGCCCCCTCACCACGGACACGGTCTACGGCGAGATCCGCGACCTGGCCCGGGTGTTCGGGGTCCCCGAGCGCGGCGAGAAGCTCGTCGCCGGGCTGAAGGCCCGGGTGGCGAAGGCCACGGCGGCGGCCGACTTCACCGACGCCACCGTCCTCTACTGGTACTCCGACGCCAAGTCGCCCTACATGGCCGGATGTTGCGGGGCACCCGGGATCGTCACGAACGCCCTCGGGGCGAAGAACGTCTTCGACGACACCCGCGAGGAGTGGCCCCAAATCAACTGGGAGACCGTCGCGGACCGCGACCCGGACGTCCTCGTGATCGGCGATCTGACCCGCCGCGCGCAGTCCGCCGAGAGCGCGGCGAAGAAGATCGAGTTCCTGGAGTCCGACCCCGTCACCCGGAACATGACGGCCGTGAAGCACAAGCGGTACGTCCTGCTCAGCGGCCAGGCGATGAACCCCACCCTCCGCACCGTCGAGGGCGTCGAGAAGGTGGCCGCCGCGCTCCGCTCGTACGGCCTCGCGAAGTGAGGACGACCCGGCGGGAGACCACGGCCGCCACCGTGCCCCTGTGGGCGGCGGCCGGGCTCGCGCTGCTCGGCCTGTCCGTGGCCGTGGCCGTCACCATCGGCCCGGCGGACATCGGCGTCGGCGAGGCCGGTTCCGTGATCGCCGCCCACCTCGGCGGCGGCGCCTCCGGCCTCTCGCCGATCCGCGACGGGATCGTCTGGGACCTGCGGCTGCCCCGTACCCTCCTCGCCGCCGTCTGCGGCGCCGGACTCGCCGTCTGCGGGGCGGTGATGCAGTCGCTCCTGCGCAACCCGCTCGCCGACCCCTTCGTCCTCGGCGTCTCCTCCGGCGCCTCCACCGGCGCGGTCGCGGTCGTCGTCCTCGGCATCGGCGGCGGGGTCCTCTCCGTCACCGGCGGGGCGTTCCTGGGGGCGGTGGTCTCCTTCGCGCTCGTCCTGCTGCTCAGCCACACCCTCGGCGGCTCCACGGACCGGGTCGTCCTCGCGGGCGTCGCCGCGATGCAGCTCTTCTCCGCCCTCACCTCCTTCGTCGTCATGACCGCCGCCGACGCCGAGACCACCCGGGGCGTCCTCTTCTGGCTGCTCGGCTCGCTCGCCGGGGCCGGCTGGAGCGACGTGTGGCTGTGCCTCGGCGTCCTCGCGGCCGCCCTGCTGGTCTGCGGCGGGTACGCGAGGACCCTGGACGCCTTCGCCTTCGGCGAGGAGGCCGCCGCCTCGCTCGGCATCGCCGTCGCCCGGACCCGGCTCGTCCTGCTGTGCGTCACCGCGCTCCTGACGGCCGCCCTGGTCTCCGCCGCCGGGGCGATCGGCTTCGTCGGCCTCGTCCTGCCGCACGCCGCCCGCGCGCTCGCGGGTCCCGGGCACGCCCGGCTCCTGCCGGTCACCGCCCTTGCCGGAGCGGTGTTCCTCGTGTGGGCCGACACGCTCGCGCGTACGGTCCTCGACCCGCAGGAGGTGCCGGTGGGCGTGGTGACCTCGCTGATCGGCGTCCCGGCCTTCGTCCTCGTCCTGTACCGCACCAGGAGCGCGCGATGACCACCACCGCCGGCTCTTCGGGCGCCGGGCTCCACGCCGACCGGGTCTCGCGCACGGCCGGGGACACCCTCGTCCTCGACGGGGTCAGCGTCTCCCTCGCCCCGGGCACCGTCACCGGGCTTCTCGGGCCCAACGGCTCGGGCAAGTCCACCCTGTTGCGCCTCCTCGCCGGCGTCCTCGCCCCCGACTCGGGGGTCGTCACCCTCGACGGCGAACCGCTCGGCGGGCTCGGCCGCCGCACCGTCGCCCGGCGCCTCGCCACGGTCGAGCAGCAGGCCGACACCCAGACCGACCTGACCGTCGCCGATGTCGTACGCCTCGGCCGCATCCCGCACCGCAGGGCCTGGACCCCGCCCTCGGCCGCCGACGAGACCGCCGTCCGCACCGCCCTCGAACGGACCGGGCTCACCGATCGCGCCCGGCAGCCCTGGCGCACCCTCTCCGGCGGCGAACGCCAGCGCGTCCAGATCGCCCGCGCCCTCGCCCAGGAACCGCGCGAACTCCTCCTCGACGAACCCACCAACCACCTCGACATCCAGCACCAGCTCGACCTCCTCGCCCTCGTCTCCGGCCTCCGCCTCACCGCCGTCGTCGCCCTGCACGACCTCAACCTCGCGGCGATGTACTGCGACCGGCTCGTGGTCCTCGCCCGGGGCCGGGTGGTGGCGAGCGGCCCACCGGACGAGGTCCTCACCGAGGAGCTCATCGCCGAGGTGTACGGGGTCCGCAGCGCCGTGACCCGGCCGGGACCCGACGGGCGCCCCCACATCCGCTTCCTGGGTACGGTGGGTCCATGCCCGAGCCCGTAGACCCCGCAGCCGCTCCCTCCCGTCCGCACGACCGGACCCCGGGACCGCGTGAACTCGCGGCGGCGGCCGAGGTGTTCGGTCTGCTCTCCGACCCCACCCGGCTCCATCTGTTGTGGGTGCTCACCCGGGGCGAGGCCGACGTCACCGCCCTCACCGAGGCGTGCGGGGCCGCGCGGCCCGCCGTCAGTCAGCACCTCGCCAAGCTGCGCCTCGGCGGGCTCGTCACGAGCCGCAAGGACGGCCGCCGGGTCGTGTACGCGATGCCGGACGGGCATCTGAAGCGCCTGGTCGTCGAGGCGATCAGCCGGGCGGACCACCAGGTGACGGGCGAGCCCTGGCACGACTGACGTGAACATGTGCGCACGCGTGCACATATCGGCTACGGTGGAGGCGTCGCACCGACCAGCCGTCCGCCGTCGCCGACCGGGGGCGCCCCCATGCTGTCCGTCCTGCGCAACCGCACCTACCGACGCCTCTTCGGCGCGCAGGTCGTCGCCCTCGCGGGCACCGGCCTCGCCACCGTGGCGCTCAGCCTCCTCGCGTACGACCTGGCCGGGGCGGACGCCGCCGCCGTGCTCGGCACCGCCCTCGCCCTCAAGATGGCCGCGTACGTGACGATCGCCCCGCTCGCGGGCGCCCTCGCCGACCGCGTGCCCCGGCGCACCCTGCTCGTCGCGATGGACCTGGCGCGGGCGACGGTCGTGCTCGCCCTGCCCTTCGTCACACAGGTCTGGCAGGTGTACGTCCTGATCCTCCTGCTCCAGGCCGCCTCCGCCGCCTTCACCCCGGCCTTCCAGGCCACGATCCCGCAGGTGCTCCCGGAGGAAGGCGCCTACACGGACGCCCTCTCCCTCTCCCGGCTCGCCTACGACCTGGAGAGCCTGGTCAGTCCCGTCCTGGCCGCCGCACTGCTCACGATCGTCCCGTACGCCTGGCTCTTCACCGGCACGGCCCTCGGCTTCCTGGCCTCGGCCCTCCTCGTCAGGACGACCACCCTGCCCGCGCCGCCGGAGCCCGAGGCGGACGGTCCGCGCCGGCTCTACGCCAAGGTCGCCTACGGCGTCCGGCTGTTGCTCGCCACCCCACGGCTGCGGGCCCTCCTCGCCCTCGACCTCGCCGTCGCGGCGGCCGGGGCCGTGGTGCTCGTCGACACCGTGCTCCTGGTCCGCGACACCCTCGGCCGCCCCGCCGGTGACGTCCCCCTCGCGCTCGGCGCCTACGGGGCCGGGTCCATGGCCGTGGCGCTGCTGCTGCCGCGCGTCCTGCGCCGGGCGGACGACCGCGCCGTCATGGTGCGGGCGGCCTTCGTCCTGCCCGGGGCCCTCGTGCTCCTCGCCCTCGGGCTCACCGCCGCGCCCGGCGCCTGGTCCTGGCCCGCGCTGCTCGCGGTCTGGCTGCTCGTCGGCGCCGCCGGGTCCGCCGTCCTCACCCCCGGCGGCCGGGTGGTGCGCCGCTCGGCCGCCGGGGACGACCTGCCGGCCGCCTTCGCGGCCCGGTTCTCCCTCTCGCACGCCTGCTGGCTGCTCGCCTACCCGCTCGCCGGCGGGCTCGCCGCCTGGGCGGGGCCCGCCGTCTCGGCGGCCGTGCTCGCCGCGCTCGCCCTCCTCGGGGCCGTGGGCGCGGCGTGCCTCTGGCCCCGCGAGGACCCGGCCGAGCTGGAGCACGCCCACCCCGAACTCCCGGCCGGCCACCCGCATCTGGCCGGGGCGGGGACGGGGGCCGGGGCGGGGGCCGGGGCAGGGGTCGGGGCCGGGGGTCGGCACGCGCACGCGTACCACATCGACACGCTGCACCGGCGGTGGCCGTCGGCGCCGGGCCGGGAGTCCGGGAGGGAGTCCGGGCGGGAGTCCGGGCGGGAGTCCGGGCGTGCGACCGGTCGTGCGGCCGGACGTCTGTCCGGCCGTGTGTCCGGTCGTGCTTCCGGTCAGCGCGGGAGTCGCATCTCCAGGCCGTCCAGGACGACGTCGAGGCCGTAGGCGAACTTCGCGTCCCGCGTGGCGACCGGGTCGACCGCCGCGTGGGTGGCGGCCTCGGCGTACGACTCGGCGAGGTGGTCGTGGTCGGCGGCCGCCTGCTGGGCGGCGGGCATGAGACGGGCGATGAACCCGGCCTCGGTCTCCCCGGAGCGGGCGACCGTGGTGAGCCAGGCGGCCTCCGTGGTGCTCATGCCGATGACGTACGACAGGAGCGTGTCGATCGCCCGGCTCGGCTCGGGGAACCCGGCGGCCGTGAACAGGGCGGCGAGCCGCTCCGAGTACGACATCAGGTTGGGGCCCAGATAGGCGAGCCCCGCCTGCCCGAGGGTCGACGACAGCCAGGGGTGGCGCAGGGCCGTCGCGCGGAAGGACTCGGCGGCCTCGGTGGCGGCGGCCCGCCAGGGGCTGCCCGCGGGCGGGACGGTGAGCTCGCCGGCGACCTCGTCCACGGCGAGCTCCATCAGCTCGTCCTTGGTGGCGACGTGGCGGTACAGCGAGGTGGCCCCGGCGTTCAGGCGGGCGCCGAGCTTGCGCATGCTGAGCGCCTCGATGCCGTCGGCGTCCAGCATGACGACGGCCTCGCGGACGATCGCGGCCCGGCTGAGCGCGGGCTGGTCGGGGGCGGCCTGCTCGCGGGCCCACACGGACGGGACGGGGTTCGCCTTGGCGGCCATGGTCCTCCTTCACTGCGACGAGCACGGCGTACGGCGTGCGCATTCAGCGTACAGGTCTCCGGGGTTGCGAACACTGTGCGCAGCTGCGTACAGTGTTCGCAACGAAGGGCGCTCCGAGGGGAGCGAACGAAACCCGAGGGGGAACTCCCGATGGAAACCCGCAACCCACGCCGCTGGTGGATCCTGGTCGTGCTGTGCCTCAGCACCCTGGTCCTGGTCGTCGACAGCATGGCGCTCACCGTCGCCGTCCCGTCCATGACCGCGGACATCGGCGCGAGCGCCCAGGACATCCAGTGGATCCTGGACTCCTACATCCTGGTCTTCGCGGGACTCCTGCTCACCTCGGGCAGCCTCGGTGACCGCTTCGGCCGCCGGAAGGTCATGGTCGTGGGCCTGCTGCTGTTCGGCGCGGCCTCACTGGCCGCGACGGTCTGCACCAGCCCCGGCGAGGTCATCGCCGCCCGCATCACCATGGGCGTCGGCGGCGCGCTGATCATGCCCTCGACGCTCTCCATCCTCATCACCGTCTTCGACGAGGACGAGCGGCCCCGTGCCATGGCCGCCTGGGGTTCCGTGTCCATGCTCGGCCTCGTCGGCAGCCCCGTCCTCGGCGGCGTCCTGATCGACCACTTCTCCTGGCACTCGATCTTCTTCATCAACGTCCCGGTCGTCGCCCTCGCCGTCCTCGCCGCCCTCACCCTGATGCCCGAGTCCAAGGGCCCCTGGCAGAAGCCCGACCCGCTCGGCGCGATCCTCTCCGTCGTCGGCATGACCGCCCTGATCTGGTGGATCATCGAGATCCCGCAGCACGGCGCCTTCGAGGGCCGCTCGCTCCTCACCCTGGCCGTCGCGGTCGTCGCCCTCGCCGGGTTCGTGATCTGGGAGAACGTCACCCCCGAGCCGATGGTGCCGCTGGTCCTCTTCAAGCACCGCAACTTCAGCGGCGGTTCGCTCTCGCTGACCCTCGTCCAGATCGGCAACGGCGGACTGCTCCTCGTCCTCACCCAGTACCTGCAGTTCGTCCTCGGCTACTCGCCCGTCAAGGCCGGTCTCGCCTTCGTCCCGCTCGCCGTCGCCGCCCTCATCGGCAACGGCGCCGGCGCCGGCCTCGCCGCCAAGATCGGCAACCGGCTCCTGATCCTCGCCGGCATGCTCGTCATGGCCGCCTCCTTCGCCCTGCTCACCACCGTCGACGCCCACTCCGGCTTCACCGTCCCGGCCATCGCCCTCGGCCTGCTCGGCCTCGGCGCCGGCCTCGCGATGCCGGCCGCCGTCGGCGCGCTGATGAGCACCATCCCCGCGGAGAAGGCCGGCGTCGGCTCCGCCCTCAACGACACCATCCAGCAGGCCGGCACCGCCCTCGGCATCGCCATCCTCGGCTCGCTCCTCACCAGCACCTACTCCTCCGAGATGCCGGCCGACGCCCCCGAGCAGGCCAAGCAGTCCATCGGCGGCGCCCTGGCCGCCGCCCAGGGCGACACCGGACTGATCACCGCCGCCCGGGACGCCTTCACCTCCTCGATGTCCACCACCTTCACCATCAGCGCCATCGGAGTCCTCGCGGCGGCCGTCCTCGCCACGCTGGTCATGCGGGACACCAAGTCCGCCGCCGGCGCCGACGAGAAGGGCGAGACCGACGAGACCGACAAGACCGACAAGACCGGGGAGGCCGAGGGGAAGGAACTCGTCGCCTGACCCCCGGCCCCCACGGAAGAGCCGGTACCCCCAGGGGTGCCGGCTCTTCCGTCTGCCCCGGCACGGCCGAGGCGGTCGCTCAGTTCATCGCGGCCGTGCCGGCCGCGAGCGACCCGCCCGCGATCACCTGATCCGTCGTCAGGAGCGTGATGAGGGACGCTCGGGCACGGGCGACCCGGGACCGTATCGTGCCGACCGGACAGCCGGCCGTCTCGGCGGCCTCCGCGTAGGAGAGACCCAGGAGTTGGGTCAGCACGAAGGCCTCCCGGCGTTCCTCCGGGATCTCCCCCAGGAGCTCCGCGAGCGCGATGCCGTCCTCGAAGCCGGGGAGCCCGCGGGGCTGCGCCCGCTCGGCCGCCGCCTGCCAGTCGTCCTGGTCCGACAGCCTGGGCCGGGCCGCGGCGCGCCGCAGACTGTCCACGACCGTGCGGCGGGCGATGGAGAGCAGCCAGGTGCGGGCGGAGGAGCGCCCCTCGAAACGGGGGAGCGCGGTGAGCGCCCGCAGGAAGACCTCCTGGGTGAGGTCGTCGGCCGCCTGCCGGTCGGCGCTGAGGTACGCCACGTACCGCCAGACGTCCCGGTGCAGCGCGCGCACGAACTGATCGGCGTGCGAACGCCCGCCGTCCCGGGCGGCCAGGGCGAGGCGGGTGGTCGCCGCGTCGCTCTCGGCCGAGGGCGCGGTGCGCGGGGAGCTTGGGCGCGGGGAGCCTGTGCGCGAGGAGCTTGCACGCGGGGAGCTTGTGCGCGCATTCACAAGGGTGAGGGGGGCAGAGGTGGTCTGGGCAGGAGTCATCGCCGCATGTCCTTACGGGCAAGAGGGGTCCGGCGCGCCGATCGGGCGCCGCCGCTGAGTCGTACGGCCTGCCGATGGGCAGGCCGATGCCCGGGGCGAGGAACGGGTCCGTCGCCCCCGGGGATCCGGCTGTCAGAAGACAGCGATCGCCCGAGGAGGCCCTCTGGTGAGCAGCGCGCGTGCGAGGAGGAGACGCCGGGGGAGCCGCCCGTCACCGGTCCGCGCGCGCCGGACCCGAGGCCGGTCCACGGCCACGGGCAGCACCGCGAGGAGCAGCCGCAGGGGCCGGAAGAGCCGGGCGGGCGCGGCGCGCAGCAGACGGAACGCGGCCCGCTCGCCGTACGCGAGCCAGAGGCCGCTGAGCAGCGCGGCGAGAAGGTGGGCGGCGAGCATGCCGGCCGAGGAGGTCATGTCCGTTATGTCGTGCCCGGAGGGCATGGCGGTGGACGGCGCGACGGTGGACGACATGGCCGCCATGTGGCCCATGGAGGCATGACCCATGGCCATGTGATCCATCGCCATATGACCCATGGCGGCGTGGTCCATGACCGAGGGGTTCATGCCCGAGTGGCCCATGGCCGAGTGATTCATGGCCAGGTGAGCCATGGCGGGCTGACGCGTCCCGGGCGCGGCGACGGACGTCTGCGACCACGAGAAGGCGAGGTGCAGTACGGACTGGAAGGCGACGGCGGCCGAGGTCACGGCCAGAAGTCCGCGCTCCCGCCCGCCCAGGAGCCACGCGCCCACCGCCGTACCGACGAGGGCCGCACCGAGCGTCCTGCCGGGCACGGCCTGGCCCGACATGAGGATGTGGCCGGTGGCCGCGAGCAGCACGCAGACGGCCGCGAACATCGCGGCGCGCACGGAGCGGGAGCATCGGCCTGGTGTCATGGCGGGCCCATCCTCGCACCCCGTTCCGTACGTCCCACAAGAGCGCCCCGGGAACTCCCGCGCCGTCCCGGCCGACTTCTCCGGTCGACGGCCGACGCGTCCGGGCCTCGACCGTCGCCGGAAGGGGAGACGTGTGAGGCTGGAGAGGACGGCGGCGGAGGCTCCGCCCGAGCGCGGACGCGGCACGCCCCGGGGACTGACCGCGCTGCTCACGACCGCCATGGCGTTCTCGATGATGCAGCTGTTCCTGCTGGGCGCGCTCGGTCCTCGGCTCGTCGAACGACTCGGCGTCTCGGAGACGGAGCTGGGCCTGACGACGACCGTCGGGTTCGGCACGGCGGCCGTGCTCTCGCCCCTCGGCGGCCGGATCGTCGACCGGGCCGGCCCGCGACGCTCCCTGGTCGCCCTGCTCGTGCTCTCGGCGGCGGCCCTCGGACTCGTCTGCGCGGCCCCGGGCCCCGGCCTGCTGCTCGCCGCCGCCACGCTCGGCGGTGTGCCGCAGGCGCTCGCCAACCCGGCGACGAACAAGGCGATCCTGGCCGCGGTGCCCGCCGCCCGGCGGGGTGCGGTGACGGGGACGAAGCAGTCCGGCGTGCAGCTGGGGGCCTTCGCCGCCGGCCTGCCCCTCGCGACGGCCGCAGGCCTCGTCGGCTGGCGGGGCGCGGTCGGGGTGGCGGCGGGCGGGGCACTCCTGGCGGCGGTGTGGGCGTGGCGATCGCTGCCGGACGGCAGGCGTACGAGTACGGACGCGGGCACGGGTACGAGTACGGGCACGGCCGGGGGCCCGAGTGCAGGCGCGGGCGCGGGCGCGAGTACAGGAACGGGCGCTGGCGCGGGCGCGGGTACGACTGCGGGCGCGGGCACGGGCACGGGTACACGGACGAGTGCGGGCGCGCGTACAGGTGTGGCCGACGGGGCCGGGGCCGGCGCGGCCCACGTGGTGTGGCTGACGGGGTTCTCGCTCTTCCTCGGCGCGGGGATCGCGTCCGTGAACACGTACCTCGTGCTCTTCGGCGTCCAGCGCCTCGGCATGGGCCCGGCGGTGGCGGGCGCGCTGCTCGCCGTCCTCGGCGTGGCCGGCATCGCGGGCCGGATCGGGTGGTCGCGGGTGGCCGCGCCCGGTCGTGCCGAGTGGCTGCCGGGAGGGCTCGCGGCCGGTGCGGTGGGCGCGGCGGGGCTCCTGGTCGCCGCCCCGTACGCGGAACCGCTGGTCTGGGCGGCCGCGGTGGCGGTGGGCGTGTTCGCGGTGTCCGGCAACGCCGTCTCGATGGTCCTGGTCCTCCAGCGTTCCGCGCCGCGCCGGGCGGGCCGGGACTCGGCGCGGGTGGCCGCCGGATTCTTCGCCGGGTTCGCCCTGGGGCCGCCGTTGTTCGGGCGACTCGCGGAGAGCGGCCGGTACGGGACGGGCTGGGGCCTGGTGGCCGCGGAGTTCGCCGTGGCCGGGGCGGTCGCGCTGGTCTGGGCGGTCAGGGACGGCCGGAGCAGTCATGGCTGAACGGCACTGGGCGGACGAGGCGTTGGCGACGGTGCTCCGCCGGGTCGGGGAGACGGCACGACAGGTGGGGGAGCGCTTCCCGTTGTACGCGGATCCCGGCGACGGACGCTGGACCACGACCGGCCGGGGCTCGTGGGCCGGAGGGTTCTGGGCCGGGCTGCTGTGGCTGCGGGCCCGCCACACGGGCACGTCCGCCGACCGCACGGCGGCGGCCGTCTGCACGGCCCGGCTGGCGCCCTGGGCGGAGGCGGACACCGCGACCAGGGGCCTGATCCTCTGGTACGGAACGGCACTCGGCGACGACACGGACGCCGGACTCCTGCGTACGCGGGCGGCCCGGTCGGCCCTCGCCGCGTACGACCCGGCCCTCGGGCTCGTCCCCTGGGGAGCGGCCCTCGGCGGCCCGCGGCAGCGCGCCCGCGCGGACGGCGTCCCCGGCCTGGTCCCGCTGCTCGCCTCCGCCGGCCCCGAGGGGGAAGCGGCGGCGGCCGGCCACCTCCACCGCCACCTGGACCTGTGCCTGGGCGGCGAGGGCGCCGAACGCCCCGTCCCGGCATGGGAGTTCACGACGGGCTCCGGCTGGCAGACGTCTCCTGAGCCGGAGGCGGGCTGGACGAGGGGCGAGGCGTGGCTGCTCCTGGCGGTCGCCGACGCGCTGCTCCGCGCGGGGAAGGAGGTCTGGCGACCGGAGCGATTGCGCGAGGCGGTCGAACTACTCGTAGGGGAAGGTGAGTTCCTGTCGGGCCCTCTGGTCCCGCCCGCCCGCGTCCACCACCCGGACGGTCCCGTCGACACCTCGGCCGCGGCGATCGGCGCGGTCGCCCTGCTGAAGCTGGGGCTGCTGCCCGTACCGGAAGCCGCCGCGTACCGCAGGCGCGCCGAGGACGTCCTCCGCCACCTGACCACGACCCACCTCACCCCGGACGGGACGCTGCGGGACGGCTGCTACGACGCGGCCTCGGACACGGCCGTCCGTCACGCCCTCGTCTGGGGCGACTTCTTCCTGGCCCTCGGCCTCGCCGCCCTGCGCGGCCACGTCGACCTCAGGGAGGTGTAGACCCGGCAGGGGGGCCGTCCGCACCTTGCCGGGATCCGGCATGACGGACGCCCGCGGACCCCGGCTAGCGTGCCCGCGGCGCATGGGGTGCCGGTGAAAGGGGGGCGTGATGTTTCCGCTGGTCTGGGGGGTGTTCGCGACGGTCTTCGGCTGGGTCGTCGCGACGGACTTCCGGGGTGCGGCCCGCCGCCTGCACGTGATGTCCCGCGCGGCCTCGCCGTTCGGGGGCGCCGGGACGCCGACCCCGGGCGTCGGCTTCCTCCGGGTCCTGGCGGGGGTGTTCGCCCTGGTCGGTCCCGTCGTCCTGGTCTCCGGGACCGTCGGTCTGTGGCGCGGCGAGGAGGGGCCGGAGGAGATGCCCGTGCCTCCCGTCGGGTTCGTCGTGGTGGAGGCGCTCGTCGCCGGTGTCTTCCTGTGGCGGGCATGGCGCCGCTCCGGCCTGCTGCGCCGCGAGTGGGACGCCGGCACCGGTCTGCGGCGGGCCGCCGTGGCCGGCCTCACGGCGGCGTTCGTCGCCTTCGTCGTGACGCTCGGCTTCGGCTGGGGAACGTGGATGATGACGAGCTGGCTGGTCGGCGGCCTGTGCGGGGTCTCGCTGTTGGTGGGCCGCCGAACCGGCCACCCGGACGAACCTACGATGTCGCCATGACGATCTCCGGGCAGCGGCCGCTGATACGCGTCCTGTACGACGAGTCCCGCATTGACCTGCGGGATCCGGCGCGTCCGAGACCCGTCCGTGTCTACCTGTGGGAACCGGACCATCCGCCGGCTCCGCCCGCTCCCCTGGTCGTCGTCTCGCACGGCACCGGAGGTTCCGGCAGCCGGATGGAGTGGTTGGTGGGGCCGCTCCGCGAGGCCGGTTACCGGGTCGTGGCCCTGGACCACCACGGCAACAACTTCGTCGACGGCTACGAGCCGGAAGGCTTTCTGCACGTGTGGGAACGGCCCCGCGACGTCTCCTTCGTCCTCGACGTGCTGGCTCGCGAGCAGCCCCTGGGGCCGGTCGGCGCGGCCGGGTTCTCCCTGGGCGGCTACACGGCGGCGGCACTCGCCGGCGTTCGTGTCGATCCGCAGATCCTGTGGGCGGTGATGACGGGGGCGGTGCCCCTGCCGGAGATTCCCGAGTTCCCCGGCGCACTGGAGGCGCTGCGGAAGAAGTACCCGCCGGACGAGTCGTTGCGGCACGCGCTCGACGACGCCGGGGCGGACCTCTCGGATCCCCGCGTCCGGGCGGTCTTCCAAGTGGCCCCCGGAGTCGGCGGTCTCGTGACGCGCGAGAGCCTGGCGGCCGTGCGGGTGCCGGTGGGCATCCGCTGGGGTGGAGCGGACACGGTCAACCCCTACGAGGTCGACACCCGCCCCTACCTGGACCACATCCCCGGGGCGAGTGGCCGCTCGGCGGGCCCCGACGTCCGCCACGAGGACTTCTTCCTGCCGGAACCTGCCGACCCGGCGGTCCGTGACCGGGTGGGCGGGGAGGCCGCCGCCTTCTTCGCGCAGCACCTCGCCTGAGGCCGGGAAGGCAGCTTGCGGGGCCGGCGCACGCGCGACGGCTGGTATTACTGGGGGATGCAGGAAGAGACGGCACGCTCCGCGATCGACACGTTCATCTCCGCGTTCAACGCCTCCGACGACAGCTACGTGACTGCCCTGCTCTCCCAGGCCCTGACCTCGGACGTGGTCTTCTGGGGGCCGTTGGGCCGCAGCGAAGGAATCGAGGCGGTCGAGCGTTTCGTGCGGGACATCCGGCGCCACCCGGCGGGGACCGGCACTATGGTGCGCTGCTCGGCGGTGGACATGCCCGACGAGTGGGCCCGGTACCAGTGGGTCTTCACCACGCCGGACGGAGGCCCCCGCCTGGCGGGAACGGACGTCGTCCACCTGCGGCGGAGCCTCATCGACCAGGTCATCGTCTTCGCGGGCGAGATCGAGCCATCCGCGGCCTGAGCCGCAGGTCGATCCGCTTACACGGACGGGGCCCCAGCGCTCCGGGCCGTGTGGCCGGCGGGCAGTAGTCCGGCCAGGGTGTCCTCGAAGGCACGGTGGTGGGGCGTCAGGGGGCACCAGGGGTGCGGCGGCAGGGGGTAGTCGTCGCGCAGGACGCCCTCCGGGAGCACCCCGGTCGCGGGCAGCGGCGAGGTCTCGCCCGGTGGGCGAGGTACGCCCAGACCCCGCTGTCCAGCGGCACGACGGCCCTCTCGTCGCCGGGCGGGCGCCAGGACGCGCCCGTGAGGGGGTGACGGCGGACGAGGAGGACGTCGGGGCGCGGCCGGGGCGCGGGGATCCCGGGGCCGGCGAGCCCGACGGACCGGGCCTCAGGACTGGCGAGTCCGACGGATCGGGTGCCGGGGCCGGGCAGTTCTACGGAGCGGGCCTCCGAGCCGGCCGCTCCGACGGACCGGGCCCCCTGGCCGGCCAGTTCGAGGGACCGGGCCTCCTGGCCGGGCAGTTCGAGGGACCGGGCCTCCTGGCCGGGCAGTTCGAGGGACCGGGCCTCCTGGCCGGGCAGTCCTACGGACCGGGCCCCCGGCCCGGCAGGGAGGTACATGCCGACGGCGTGGCCGAGCAGTTCCGTGACCGGGCCCGCCGGGAGGGTCGCCGGATGGCCTTCGGTGGCTGTCACCAGGTGGGCCAGTGCGACCCCCACCGCCGCCTGCCAGCGGCGGCTCCACGAGCCGTCCGGCTCGACGGGCGGCACGCGGTGCCCGGCACGCTCCAGGTCCTCCCAGGCGGGCGGCGGCCCGGCGGGTGTGGACGGGGACGGCGACCCGGGACACCGGCGCCGTCAGCACGGTGCCGCACCCGGCACACACGAACACGTCCAAACAAGCTCCCCCTCGCCCCGGCCGACGGGGGATTGTGCCCGGCCGGCGGCCGGGGGATCCACCGATTTCCGGAAGGGCCCTAGGCCGGCGCCGTCGTGTCCGGTGCGTAGGCGCGCAGGACGCGGCGGGCGACCGAGGTGACGTGGAGTTCGTCCGGGCCGTCGAGTATGCGGGCCGTGCGGCCGGTGCGCAGGAGGGCGGGGAGGCCGGTGTCCGGGCCGAGGCCCGCCGCCCCGTGGACCTGGATCGCGCGGTCCGCCACCTCCTGGAGGGTGCGGGCCGCGGCGGTCTTCGCGAGGCCCGCCTCCACGTGCGCGTCGCGTCCCGAGGCGATCCGGTCCATCGCCTCGTACACGAGGGGGCGGGTGGTCCGGAGGGCGAGGAGGGCCTCGAACACGTGCTGCTGGACCAGGGGCTGGGCAGCCAGCTCACCCCGTACCCCCCGGCGCGCGCCGGCCCGCGCGCACATCAGGTCGAAGGCGCGCTGCGCCTGGCCGATCCAGCGCAGGGCCCGCAGGGTCCGCCCCAGTTGGAGGCGTTCACCGGCGACGGCGAGGGCCCGTCCCGCTTCGCCGACGAGGTGCCCGGCGGGGACGGCGACACCGTCGAAGGCGATCTCGTACTGCCCGCCGGCCCCCAGCACGGGCAGTTCGCGCACCACCCGGAACCCGGGCGCGGACGTCGGCACGAGCAGCAGCGACAGACCGTCCCGGTCGCCGGGGGCGCCGTCCGTCCGCGCCAGGACCGTCACCAGGTCGGCGTCGGCCGCGCCGGAGACGAACCACTTCCGCCCCGTCACGGTCCAGCCGCCGTCCGGCCGCCGCGCGGCCCGGGTGGCGGTCAGGACGGGCTCGCTCCCCGGCGTGTCCGGCTCCGTCATCGCGTAACACGCCCGCAGCTCCCCGGAGACGAGGCGGTCCAGGACCTCCTCGCGCACGGTCCGCGAGCCGTGCCGCGCCAGCATCGTCACGTCGAGCAGGGGTGCCGAGCCGAGCGCGGCCGGCCCGTGGTCGCTGGCGCCCTCGGCCTCCGCCACCGGGGCGTACGCGGCGAGCGGCAGGCCTCCGCCGCCCAGTTCCCCGGGCAACGGCAGCGCCCACAGGCCCCGTTCGCGCGCCTCGGCCCGCAGCCGGTCCCGTACCGCCCGGGCACCGGGACCGCCCGCGTCGAGTTCCGGCTCGTACGGGATCACCCGCTCCCGTACGAACTCCGCGACCCGTGCGCGCAACCCGTCGTCGATCATGACGTCCCTTCTCCGCTCTTCCCCGCTCCGGGAACTCGGCAGAACACCCGTCCGACTGTCTGCCCGGGGAAGGGGTCGGGCCGCCCGGCCCGCCGGTTCCCCGTTTCCGTACGGACCCCAGCGCCGGCCACCGCCGCGCGAGGAGAGGAGAGGCATGACGTCCCCAGCGACCCCGCAGACCGTCCGGCCGCTCGACACACTGGCCTTCCACGTGACGGGCCCCCCGCCGCTGACCCGGGTCGTGACCGACCACCTCGGACGGCTCGGCGCCCGGCCCCGGCCCACGGGCGCCTCGGACGGCGGCGACGCGCGCACCGTCCTCACCGGCGACGGCTTCGCCCCCGCCACGGCCCGCGCGGCCTGGGGCCCGCCCGGCTCCGGACTCGTCGACGAGGCCACCGCCCAGGCGGCGACGGGCGTGATGGCCGTCCACGGCCGGCGCGACGGAGCCCCGCGCGGACTCGCCGCCGACTACCTCGCCACCGCCACCGGAGTCCTCACCGTGCAGGGCCTGCTCGCGGAGCTCATCGGCCAGGCGCGCGGCGGCCGGCCGGGCGGCACCACGACCACCGGCGCCGACCGGGCCGGCCTCCTCGTCGTCTCCCAGTACGTCGCCGCCGCCGGAGCCGACGAGCCGGAGGCCGCCGAACTCGCCCCGGGCGGACCGCCCTTCACCTCCGCCGACGGGATCCTGTTCGAGCTGGAGACGCTCGACCCGGGCGCCTGGGCCGCGTTCTGGCGGGCCCTAGACGCCCCCGCCGAGGCGATACGGAGCGGCTGGCGGCCCTTCCAGTTCCGCTACGCCACCGCCTGCGCGCCCTTCCCCGCCACCCTGCACGCCGTGACCCGGGCCCACCCGATGGAGCGCATCCGGCGCGCGGCCGCGCTCTCGGGCGCGGAGGTCTGCGCCCTGCGCACGCTCGCCGAGCGCGCCCGGGAGGGGGACGTCGGCGCGGACCCCTGGGAGCTGCGGGTGCTGGAGGCGGCGCCGACGTCCACGCCCCCGGCCGTGCCTCCCGGCCGACCCCTCGCCGGGCTCACCGTCCTGGAGGCGGGGCGACGGATCCAGGCGCCGCTCGCCGCGCACCTCCTCGGGCTGCTCGGTGCCGACGTGATCCGGATCGAGCCGCCCGGCGGCGATCCGCTGCGCGGGATGCCGCCCGCCTGCTCCGGTGTCTCGGCCCGCTGGCTGGCCCTCAACCGGGGCAAGAAGGCCGTCGAGATCGACATCAAGTCCCCCCGGGACCGCGACCGGCTGCGGGAACTCGCCGCCGGCGCCGACGTGTTCCTGCACAACTGGGCGCCCGGCAAGGCGGCGGCCCTCGGCCTCGACTCCGACGACCTGGCCGCCGTCAACCCGGCGCTCGTCCACGCGTACACCAGCGGCTGGGCCGACCGGATCGACGACGCCCCCATGGGAACGGACTTCATGGTCCAGGCCCGCACCGGCACCGGTGAGGCCGTACGCCCCGCGGGGGAGCCGCCCGCGCCGTCCCTGATGACGCTCCTCGACGTCCTCGGCGGGCTCCTCGGCGCCGAGGCCGTCCTCGCCGGGCTCCTGCTCCGCGAACGCACCGGGCACGGCGTCCGCGTCGACTCCTCGCTCCTCGGCGCCGCCGACACCCTGACCGGGCCCGCGCTCGACCGGGCCGGGCGGGGGCGCGACCCCCGGCGCCCGGCCGGGTTCCGGCACCCGCTGCGGACCGCCGACGGCTGGGTCGCGGCCACCGACGCGTGCGCGCCCGCGGCCGCCGCGTACGACCTGCGGGAGCTCTCCACCCGGGAGGCCGTCGACCAGCTGGCCCGCCACGGACTGGCCGCGACCCGGGTCACCACCGACCTGAACGACCTGCACCACGACCCGCGCCTCACCGGCCCGATCGGCCGCGACGCGCACGGCGCCCCCGCAGTCCCCGACCCCTGGAGCCTCGCATGACCGCCGACGACCGGACCACACCGCAGCCCACCACCCCTGCCGTACCGCCGGTGTCCGACCGGCCGTCGCCGCGGCCCACCCCCGCGACCGAGCCTCCGACGCCCGACCGGCCGTCGCCGCGGGACTCCGCCCCGGCCGAGCCTCCGACGCCGCAGCCCACCACCGCGACCGAGCCTCCGACGCCCGACCGGCCGTTGCCGCAGCCGACCACCCCGACCGAGCCTCCGACGCCGCAGCCCACCACCCCGACCGAGCCTCCGACGCCCGACCGGCCGTCGCCGCGGGGCTCCGCCGCCGACCAGCCGCCCGCGCCCCTCCCGCTCCGCGACCTCCTTCCCCCCGCCCTCCGGCGTTCCTGGGCGGCCGACGGCAGTTGTCCCGACCTCGACCTGTACGGGCTGTTCCGGGCGCGCCGGATCGCCGATCCGCACCGTACGGCGGTCCTCGACGCCAAAGGCGCGTTCTGCTACACCGCCCTCGACCGCAGAGCCCGCTGTCTGGCCGCCGGGCTCAAGGAGCTCGGCATCCGGCCGGGCGACGTGGTCGGCGTCCAACTACCCAACCACCGCGACGCCGTCGTCGCCGACCTGGCGCTCGCCGCCCTCGGCGCCGTCGCGCTGCCGTTCCCGGTGGGGCGCGGCGTACGGGAGGCCGAGAGCCTGCTCCGGCGTTCCCGGGCCGTCGCCGTCATCGCCGCCACCGCCCACCGCGGCGCCCACCCCGCCGCCGAACTGCACGCCCTCCTGCCCGCGCTGCCCGCGCTCCGGCACGTCGTCGCCGCAGGACCGGGCCCGGCGCCCGAGGGCACGGTGCCGCTGGCCCGGCTGGCGCGCACCGACGCCACCGGGTTCGCGCCCGCCCGGCCCGACCCCGAGTCCGCCGCCCGGATCCTCGTCTCCTCCGGCTCCGAGGCGGAGCCGAAGATGGTCGCGTACTCGCACAACGCCCTGGCCGGCGGCCGCGGCAACTTCCTGGCCTCCCTGATCCCCGACGGCAGACCGCCGCGCTGCCTGTTCCTCGTGCCGCTGGCGTCGGCGTTCGGCTCCAACGGCACCGCCGTGACGCTCGCCCGGCACGGCGGGACCCTCGTCCTGCTCGACCACTTCACCCCGGAGGCGGCGCTCGCCGCGATCCGCGCGCACGAGCCGACGCACGTCCTCGGCGTCCCGACGATGGTCCGCATGATGCTGGAGCACCTGGACAGGGAGCGGGAGGGCGGCGGTACGGAGCCGCTGCCCGCCCCGACCGCCCTGGTCCTCGGCGGCGCGCCGCTCGACGCGGGGACGGCGGAGGCGGCGGCGAAGGCCTTCGGCTGCGCGGTGGTCAACCTCTACGGCTCCGCCGACGGCGTCAACTGCCACACGGGCCTCGGCGAGGCGCTGCCGCCCGCCGACGGTTCGGGCGTCGTCGCGGGTCGGCCCGACCCGCGGGTCACCGACATCCGCATCGCCGACCCCGACACCCACCGCCGACTCCCGGACGGCGCCGTCGGCGAGATCCTCTCCCGCGGCCCCATGACCCCGCTCTGCTACGTGGGCGCGCCCGAACTCGACGCCCGCCACCGCACCGAGGACGGCTGGGTGCGGACCGGTGACCTCGGCCTCCTCGACGCCGACGGGATCCTGCACGTCGTCGGACGCCTCAAGGACGTCGTCATCCGGGGCGGCGCCAACATCAGCCCCGCCGAGGTGGAGCGCGCCCTCGCCGGCCACCCCGGGATACGGGACGTGGTCTGCGTCGGGGTCCCCGACCCGCTGATGGGCGAGCGCCTCGCCGCCTGTGTCGTACCCAAGGGGGACACGACGCCCACCCTCGACTCCCTCGGCGGCTTCCTGGCCGGCCTCGGCCTCGAACCGCGCAAGCATCCCGAGCGGCTGCTCGTCGTCGCCGAACTGCCCCTGACGGCGGCGGGCAAGCCCGATCGCGCGGCTCTCGCCCGCCGTGTCGGCGAGCCGGATCCGGCGGTGGCCTCGCGAGGGGCGGCCTGACGCGGAGGGGCCCGATGGCCTCGGCCACCGGGCCCCTCCGTCACCGCACCCGTGGCCTCGGCCACCAGGCCCTGCCGTCACCGCATCCGCCGCCCTTACGAGCCCATGGCCTTCTTCAGCTCGGCGGCCGCACCCCGGTACACCTCGACCAGATCGAGGCTCTCGTCCGGGTAGTTGACGATCTCCACCTGCTCGGCGCCGGAGTCCGGCAGGACGGTACCGGTCGACATGTGCGCGTTGTCGAGGACGAACTGCGGTTTCTTTGCCGACAGTTCGGCGAGCCGTGCCGGGGTGACGGCCTCCGGCCCGTACGTGCCGACCGGCGTCACGCCCGCGAGCTTCGCCGACCAGCCGGTGAAGACCTGGGTGACGACGACGGGGCTCCGGCCGCCCGGCCAGGCCGACTTCAGCTCCTTGTTGAGCCGCGCGTACTCGCTGTCGAAGCCGGTCCGCCACTTCGCCGCCGCGTCCCCGGTGCCGAACAGCCCGGCGAGCCGCGTCACTTCGGCCCGTACCTTGTCGGCGTCGTTGTCGAGGTTCACCTCCACCAGCTTCGCCTTCGACCCAGCCGCCTCCTTGATCTTCGCGGCGTACGGCTCGAAGGGCGCGTACAGCACGAAGTCCGCCCCGGCCACGGCCGCGAGGTCGGAGGGCTTCGGGTCGTAGTCGGGCGCGTGGTGGACCGACTGCGGGACGATGACCGTGACGTCCTTCGCGCCCGCGGCCTTGGCGAACGCCCCCTCCCAGGTCGTCGTCACGACGACCGAGGGGCCGGCGTTCCTCTTCCCCTCCTCCACGCGGGGACCGTCGCCGCAGCCCGCGGTGAGGAGCAGTGCCGCGCTCAGTGCGAGGAGCGGGCCGAGGGAAGCGATACGGACGCGGGTGCGCGCCATGAGCGGTTTCTCCGTTCGGGAACGAGATGTACGGCGAGGACGACCGCCCCCGCCGTCAGGACGAGGACCGGCCCCGGTGGCCAGTCGAGCCGGAGGGCCACGAGGAAGCCGGTCAGGTTGACGACCACCCCGATCCCGATCGCCCACAGGGTGATCGACCTCAGCGAGCCGCCGAGCCGGCGCGCGGCCAGCGCGGGAAGCAGGGTCAGGGCGTCGACGAGCAGCGCCCCGGTGAGTTTGATGGCGCCGGCGACCGCGACGGCGACCAGGACGAGGAGGACCGTCGTCAGGGTCCGTACCGGCACTCCCGAGCACTCGGCGAGCTCCCGGTCGTACAGCAGCAGACCGATCTCGCGCCGCCGCCACCAGAACAGTCCCGGTACGGCGACGGCGAGCACACCGAGGACGACGAGGTCCGGGGTGCCGACGGACAGGATGGAGCCCCACAACAGGGCGAAGGCACCTGAGGCGTTGACGCCGGACACGGCGAGCACAAGGAGCGCCGCAGCGATGGCCAGGCTCATCAACAGGCCCATGGCGCCGGACAGTCCGCCGGGCGTACGGGCCAGGGGAGCGATCCCGGCGCCCGAGAGGGCGCAGGCGAGCAGGGCGCAGACCATCGGGTCGATCCCGGTGACCAGACCGACCGCGATCCCGAGCAGGGCGACGTGCATCATCGCGAACCGCACCGGCATGATGTCGAGCCCGACGATGACGACGCCCACGACCGGCAGCGCGATCGCCGCCACGAGCAGCGCGAGCCCGGCCCGCTGCACGGGGACCAGCTGGAGCAGGGTGCCGAGATCGGCCGCTGCGAGGGGTACGGGGGGCACGGTACCCAGGTGCGCCGCACTCACCGGACCTCCCGGAGCCGTCCGGCCGCCATCTCCAGGACCCGGTCGCAGCGTTCGGCGAGGGCCCGGTCGTGCGTCACCACCACCAGCGTGACGGGGAGGGCTGTGAGCAGGTCGGCGGCCTCCTCCTGGCCCTCGAAGTCGAGCGCGGCGGTCGGCTCGTCGGCGAGCAGCACGCCCGCCCCGGCGGCCACGGCGCCGACCGCCCGCGCCACGTACATGCGCTGCAACTGCCCGCCGGACAGCGTGTGCAGGGACCGGCGCGCGAGCCCTCCCACGCCGAGCCGCTCCGCCGCCTCCGCGGCCGCCGCCGGGTCGGAGCCGCCGGCGAGGAGTTCCTCGCCGAGCAGCGGGAACCGGCCGGCGGCGGGCTTCTGCGGAATCCAGGTGCAGGCCCGCCGCCGCCACGCCCACCCGGCGGCCGAGCGGGCCTCGCGGCCGCCGACCTCGACGGTGCCGGTCACCTGCCGGTGCAGCCCGAGAACGGCTCGCAGCAGGGTCGTCTTGCCGGAGCCGTTCGTGCCGGTCAGTGCGACGCGCTCGCCGGCGGCGATCTCCAGGTCGACGCCGACGACGGTCTCGCTGCGGCCGTGCCGGCAGGAGACCCCGCGCATCCGTACGTCCAGTCCGCCCATCCACCCGTCCCGTCCCGCCCGCGCGCCCTCCACCGGGGCCGTCGGTCCTGGAGGAGTCGTACGCGGGGCGTGTCGGGTTCCCGCGCGTCGGCGGGCAGGTGGTTACGTGGCCGCGAACCCGTCGAGTCCCCCGAGGAGAACACCATGCGGATCCACGTGACCAGCGTCTTCGTCGACGACCAGGACAAGGCCCTGAGCTTCTACACGGAGAAGCTGGGCTTCGTGAAGAAGACGGAGGTCCCGCTCGGCGACTACCGGTGGCTGACCGTCGTCTCGCCGGAGGCCCCCGACGGCACCGAGCTGCTCCTGGAGCCCGACGCGCACCCGGCCGCCAAGGCGTACGCGCGCGCCCTCGTCGCGGACGGCATCCCGGCCACCCAGTTCGCCGTCGACGACGTCCGCGCCGAGTACGAGCGGCTGCGCGCCCTCGGGGTCCGCTTCACCATGGATCCCACGGAGGCGGGACCGGTCACCATCGCCGTCCTCGACGACACCTGCGGCAACCTCATCCAGATCGTCCAGCTGCCCTGAGGGCGGCGGCCGGGTCAGGCGGCCGGCTTGCCGGGCTGGTCGTGGGTCGAGCAGTGGATGCCGCCGCCGCCGGACGCGATCGTGTCGATCTGGACCTGCACGACCTCGCGCTTGGGCAAGTGCTCCTGGAGGATGCCGCGGGCCCGGTCGTCGGCCTTCCGGTCACCGAACTTCGGCATGAAGACGGAGTCGTTCGCGACGTAGAAGTTGGCGTACGTGGAGACGAAGTCGTCGCCCTCGCCGGTGATCAGGTCCAGATCGGGCTGCGGCAGGTCGATGATCTCGAAGTGCCGGCCGCGGGCGTCGGTGGCCTTCTCCAGGACCGTGCGGGCCTGGTCCGCCGAGCGGGACCAGGAGTCCGGGGGAGTGCCGGGGAAGGCCTGGTCGAGCAGGACCACACCGGGCGCGGTGAACCGCACGAGGCTGTCGACGTGCGCGTCGGTGATGTCCTGGCCGCGGACGCCCGCGAGCCAGACCACCTTCTCCACGCCGAGCGTCTCGATCAGCTCGTCCTCGATCTGGTCCCGGGTCTTCCCGCGGTTGCGGTTGTTGTTGACGATCGAGCTCTCGGTGACGAGGAGGGTGCCCTCGCCGTCGGTCTCGAAGGAGCCGCCCTCGGCGGTGAGCGGCGCCACCTCGCGGGGGATGCCGTACTTGGCGAGGAGCCTGCGCCCGACCAGGGCGTCGTTGTCGTGCGTCTGCTTGTTGCCCCAGCCGTTGAAGTTGAAGTCGATGCCGACGAGCTCGCCGTCGTCCTCCACGAAGACGGGGACGATGTCGCGGGCCCACAGGTCGTCGACGGGCATCGGGATGACCTCGACCTGCGAGCCGCAGGCCTTCTGGGCCGCGGCCTGCTGGGCCGGGCGGGCCATCATCACGACCGCCTCGTACTCGGACACGGCCCGGGCGATGCGGGCGATGTCCTCCCGTACATAGGGGAGCTCCTCCCCCCAGACGGAGTCGAGCGCCGGCCAGGACATGAAGGTCCGGGTGTGGCTCTCCCATTCGGCGCCGAAGCGGC
The DNA here is from genome assembly GCF_053616475.1 of Streptomyces sp. NPDC055815. Classification (NCBI taxonomy): domain Bacteria; kingdom Bacillati; phylum Actinomycetota; class Actinomycetes; order Kitasatosporales; family Streptomycetaceae; genus Streptomyces; species Streptomyces sp. NPDC055815. The sequence continues at coordinate 45,074 of NZ_JBSHDU010000040.1, forward strand.
GCTCGCCGTCCGCGCCGGGGGAGGCCGGAGTACGGCTCGCGCCGGGGGCGGTACCGCCCTGCGCGGCCTCCTCGGGGCCGCAGGCGGTGGCGCCGAGGGCGAGGGCTCCGCCGATTCCGGCGAAGGCCCGCAGGGCGGTGCGGCGGGAGGGGGAACGGTGGGACACGGTGTACTCCGATCATGGGCTGGCGAGACTGTCCGGCGGCGGGCGGATCGCGTGACGCGCGCGGCGGCGGGAATCGCGGGCCTGGCCTCACACCGTGGCGGACGCCCGGGGACGGGCGTCGCGGGAGGTGTGAGTGGGGGTGGCCGTCGACGCCACTCTGACACTGACCGGATTTTCAGTCAAATGGCCGCACGGTGTGGCGGGCGGCGTGTCGCCCGGTCGGCGCAGGGGGTGCGGGAGGGGTCCACAGGCCCGTTGATCAGCCCTTCCGTACCGATCCGTCCCTCTCGTATTGACTGAAACTTTGGTCAACGGCACGATCGAGCCCATGTCCTCCACGTATCCACCCGGGCCGCGGCCGGCCCACGCGCCGCCGACGCCCGACGACCCCCGAGAGATCGGCGGCTACCGGATCCAGGCCCGGCTCGGCGCCGGCGGCATGGGCGTCGTCTACCTCGCCCACACCCCGGGCGGGCGGCCCATCGCCCTCAAGGCGGTGCGCGAGGACTTCGCCGCCGACCCCGAGTTCCGGCGGCGCTTCGCCCACGAGGTCGCCAGCGCGAGCCGCATCCACGGCCTCTTCACCGCGCAGGTGGTGGACCACGGAGCCGACGACCCCGTCCCCTGGCTCGCCACCGCCTACGTCCCCGGCCCCTCCCTCCAGCAGGTCGTCGAGCGGCACGGCCCGCTCCCCGTCCGTACGGTGCTGCTCCTCGTCGCCGGGATCGCGGAGGCCCTCCAGGCCATCCACGGCGCGGGCGTCGTCCACCGCGACCTCAAGCCCGCCAACGTCCTGATCGCCGAGGACGGCCCGCGCGTCATCGACTTCGGCATCGCCCGGGCCGCCGACGCCACCGGGCTCACCGGCACCGGCCTGCGGATCGGCACCGCCGCGTACATGGCGCCCGAGCAGGCCCTCGGCCTCGCCGTGACGCCCGCGACCGACGTCTTCGCGCTCGGCGCGCTCGCCGCGTACGTGGCCGGGGGAGCCCTGCCGTTCGGCACCGGCCCCGAGTCGGCCGCGCTGTACCGCGTGGTCCACGAGCCGGCCGACCTCTCGCACGTGCCCGTCGAGCTGCACGCCCTCCTGGAACGCTGCCTCGCCAAGCGCCCCGAGGAACGCCCCGCCCCGCACGAACTGATCGCCGCCGCCCACGCGCACCCGGCCGTCGGCCCCGCCCCGGAGTTCACCGAGGGCTGGCTGCCGGGCGCGGTACGGAGGGAGCTGTCGGGCGGGGCCGGCCGGGGAGAGCCGGGCTGGGGAACGGCCGACCAGCGGGAGCCCGGCTGGGGAGGGCCCGGCCGCGGAGAGTCCGGCTGGGGAGCGCCCGGCCAGGGGGAGCCCGGCTGGGGAGCGCCCGAGTCCGTCCGTACGCCGTCGCCGTCGCCCTCGCTCCACGACCGGCCCACCCACGCCGCCGTGGCCGTCCCCGTACCCACGCGGCGGGTCCCGGAGCCCCGCCCCGGGGAGGACCGCGCCCCCGGCGAACCCCCGTCGCGCCGGTCGCGGCGCCGTCGCGGGCGTACGGCCCTGATCGCGGGCGTCGCCGTCGGCCTGCTCGCGGCGGCGGCCGGGGCCGTGTACTACCTCGACGGGACCGGGGCGCCGTCCTTCACGCCGGGATACGCCGACGTCGAGCTGACCGCCCCCGACGACGCGTACGAGTTCGACCTCGGCGCCGGGAAGGTGGTCCCCGCCGAGACCTCCGACTGGTACCTGACCCGCGAGAAGGGGGCCTTCGTGCTGCCCGAGCAGGCGGACGCCTTCGTCGCCTCCGGATACGTGCTGAGCCCCGAGGACTGCGAGCGGGGCATCGAGACGGAACCCGTCACGAGCCTCCCCCTCGACGACCTCGGCGACGAACGGCCCTTCTGCGTCCGCAGCCCCGACGCCCGGCGGCTCGTCATCGCCCGGCTCGTCGAAGGGGCGCCGGGCCAGGGCCCGGTCACCGTGGTCCTGAGCCAGTACCGCAAGGACGGCTGAGTGGACGGCGGGCGGCGGGCGGGCGCCGTGGTCGATCACTCCGTGCGCCGCTCCGGATAGGGTTCATGGCATGGCGTCTCGTAGTACTCAGATCCTTGAAGCGGCCGCCCGGGTGATCGCCCGGCGCGGGGTCCGAGGGCTGCGCGTGGAGGAACTGGCCGCCGAGGCCGGGGTCTCCACCGGCCTGATCTACTACCACTTCAAGGACCGCACCGGGATCCTGCGCCACACGCTCGAATTCATCAACGACCGCGCCGAGCGCTACACCACCGAGCGGGACGCCGACGCCGAGCCCCTCGGCCCGCGCGAGGAACTCGACCAGGTCCTCCTCCTGGAGCTCCAGGACCTCCCGGTGGTGCGGGAGAACAGCTCGGCCTGGGGCGAGCTGCGGGCGAGCGCCGTCTTCGACCCCGTCCTGCGCGAGGACCTCGCCCGCGCGACCCTGGTGTGGGTCCAGGAGGTGGCCGGGCTCCTGGGCCAGGTGCAGCCCATGGCGCCCGCGGCCGAGCTCGCCGCGGCGGCGGAGCGGCTGACCGCCCTCCTCGAAGGCCTGAGCATGCGCTGGCTGAGCGGCGGCCTGACGATCGACCACGCGCGCACCCTCATGCGGGAGGCCGTCGAGGTGGAACTGGACCGGCTGGGCGGGCCCGCCGAGGAGCCCGGCCCGCGCCCGTAGAACGTCCCGGCTCAGCCGACGTGGACGCGGGGGCGGCGCTCCCGGTCGGACTCGGCCTCGCGGAGGATCTCGCGGGTGGTGGGGGCGACCTCGCCACGGCCGAGGAGGAAGAAGCGGAAGAAGTTGGCGAAGGGGTTGCCCTCGGTCCACTCGAAGTAGATGTGCGGGCGGACGCCGGTCAGGTCCCGGGCGTGGAGCAGGAGGGCGGCCAGCGCGTTGGGGACGGAGGAGGACTCGACGGTCAGGACCCGGTAGCGGTCGTGGAGGACCTCGCCCTTGACGGTCAGGCCGGCCTCGAACTCGGAGGGGTCGGTGACGGTGACCTCGATGAAGACGAAGTCCTCGGTGGTGGGCAGGTCGTTGTCGGCGCGGATCTGCTCGATCTTGTCGCGGTACTCGGCGATGTCCCGGTTGTCGGGTTCGTTGGCGATGAACCGGGGCGTGCGGCGTGAGATGTCCTGGATGAACCGCTCGGCCATCTCGTCGAGCTCGATGTGGGTGACGCGGAGCTCGAAGGCGCGGCCGAGCCGGGAGAGGAGCGAGATGAGGATGATGCCGGCGATGAAGCAGGCGCCGATCTTCACGCCGTCGGGGCGTTCGATGACGTTGACGACGGTGGTGTAGAGGAAGACGGCGGAGATGGCGCCGAAGCCTATGGTCCAGCCGCGCTGGCCGGCCTTGCGGGCGGCGATGGTCACGGCGATGGCGGCCGAGCAGATCAGGACGAGGACGCCGGTGGCGTAGGCGCCGCCCTGGGCGTCGACGTCGGCGTCGAAGATCCAGGTGACCAGGAACGCGACCAGGGTGAAGACGATGACCATGGGGCGCACGGCGCGGGCCCAGTGGGGTGCCATGCCGTACTTGGGCAGGTAGCGCGGCATCAGGTTGAGCAGGCCCGCCATGGCGGAGGCGCCGGCGAACCAGAGGATGGCGATGGTGGAGATGTCGTAGATGGTGCCGAAGGTGTTGCCGATGTACTCGTGGGCGAGGTAGGCCAGCGCGCGGCCGTTGGCCTGGCCGCCGGACTCGAATTCCTTCTCCGGGATGAGGACGGTGGTGATGAAGCTGGTGCAGATCAGGAAGACGCTCATGATGAGCGCGGCCGTGGTCAGCAGCTTCTTCGTGTCCCGGATGCGGCCGGCGGGCTTCTCCTCGGTGTCGCCCGGGTCGCCCTGGACGTGGGGCATGACGGCGACGCCGGTCTCGAAGCCGGACAGGCCGAGGGCGAGCTTGGGGAAGACCAGCAGGGCGACGCCGATCATGGCGAAGACGTTTCCGTGTTCGGCGGTCAGGGCGGCGGTCCAGTCGGTGACGACATGGCCCTCGGTGATCACGTGCCACAGGCCGCTGGCCACGACGACCACGTTGAGGGCGAGATAGACGCCGACGAGGAAGACCGCGACGCCGATGGCCTCCAGGAAGCCCTTGAGGAACACCGCACCGAGCAGGGCGATCAGCACGAGCGTGATGATCATCTGCTTGTTGTGCAGTGCCTCCTCCAGATGCGGGTTCTCGACGAGGTGGGTGGAGGCGTCGGCGGCCGACAGGGTGATGGTGATGAGGAAGTCGGTCGCGGCGAAGCCCAGCAGGGTGAGGACGAAGAGCTTGCCCTTCCAGAAGGAAAGCAGCCGCGACAGCATCGCGATCGAACCCTCGCCGCGCGGGCTCTCCTCCGCCACCCGCCGGTACACGGGCAGCGCGCCCGCCAGGGTCACGATCACCAGCACGATCGTCGCGACCGGCGAGAGCAGCCCGGCCGCCAGGGCGGCGATGCCGGGCTGGTAGCCGAGGGTGGAGAAGTAGTCGACACCGGTCAGGCACATGACCCGCCACCAGCGCTGCCCCTGGTGCCCGGCGTCCGGAGACGCCTCCTTGGGCCGGGAGGGCTTGCCCTTCCCCATGTCGGAGAGGCCCTCCAGCATCCACGCGCGCAATCGTCCGGAGCGGGCGTCCTGTGTGGTGGCCATCGGGTGTCCCTGGGGTGTCGGTGAGGAGCGGATCGGCGGTCGACCTGACGGTCGACTTTCGGCCATCAGATCGACGGCCGGGCAAGCCTAAACAGACGGAGGGCCGCCGACCGGGGGTCACGCGTCAGGGAAGCGTCAAGATCCCCCTGTCGGACGTCGTACGTGTCACACCGGAGGTCCGTGCGGGCGTCAGCGGCTGCCGAAGGCCTGGGTCCAGTAGGGGCCGCCGGAGGTGTGGAGCCCGACGCCGATCTCCTTGAAGTCGCAGTTGAGGATGTTCGCCCGGTGACCGGGGCTGTTCATCCAGGAATCCATCACCTGCGCCGCGGTGGTCTGGCCCTTCGCGATGTTCTCGCCGTAGGACGACCAGGTGTATCCGGCGGCCGTGATGCGCTCGCCGGGGCCGTCGCCGTCGGGGTTGGTGTGGTCGAAGAAGTCCCGCGCGGCCATGTCGTCGGAGTGCCCCTGGGCGGCCTTGGTCAGCAGGGGGTGCTCGGTCAGCGGCCCGCAGCCGGCCTTGGCCCGTTCCGAGTTCACCAGGCTGATGACCTGCTGCTCGGTGGAACCGGAACCAGAACCGGAACCGGAGGGCGTCTGTGTGGTGCGGGTGGGCGCGGGCGCGGACGTGGCCGTACGCGTCGGGCGGGGCGGTGCGGGCGGCGAGGTGCGGGAAGCGGTCGGGGTGGGGCGCGAGGGAGTGGGGGTCTTGTGGGGGGTCTTCGACGCCGTGGCCGACGGGGAAGGGGTGGCCGAGGCCGTGGCGGTCGCGCTCGGCTCCTGCGCGGCGGGCAGTCCGGTGTCGGCGGGCGTGGCGAGGGTGGTGTCCCTGGCCTCCGTACCCTCGTCGGGGCCGGTGGTCAGGGTGAAGGCGCCGCCGGTGACCGCCACCACGGCTATGCCCGCGGCGACGATGAGGCGCCTGCGGCCGCGCTGCCGCTGCTGCCGACGCCGCCGGCGGGTGGCGCGGGAGCTGCGGGGGCCGCGGCCGGCCGGGGGCGCGCCGGGCGCGGTCGCGGCTCCGGGGCCGTGCGACGGGGCGGCGAGGTGTGCGGGCGCGGCGACGGTCTCGAAACCGGAACCGAGACCGGAACCGAGGCCGGCCCGCTCGCGGACGCCCGCGAGGAGCAGCGCGGCCGGAGGCACCAGGAGCAGTCCGGCGAGCAGCCCCTCGGCCGGTACGAGCCCGCTCCACAGGCCGGCGCAGTGCGCGCACCCGCGCGCGTGCCGGGCTATGCGCTTGCGCCAGAGGGCGGACGGCCGGCCGTCCCAGGCATCGGTCTCGTACCGCAGCGTGGCGCAGGGCGGGTGCTGCGACAGGGCCCGCACGACGACCCTGGCACCCTCCAGCCGCTCCTTCATCCGCTGGACCCGCACCGCGGTGTGCTGCGGGGACAGCTGCAGCGCGGAGGCAACCTCGTGCCGGCTGAGCTCCCCGGCGCACTCCAGCCACCACAGGGAGAGCAGCTCCCGGTCGTCGGGTTCCAGCCAGCGGGTCGCCTCGGCGGTCTCGCGGCGCTGGCCGGAGAGGTTCAGCCGGACCACGGCCATCTCCACGAAGTCGGACCCGGGCTGCGGGATCTCGCGGGCGTCGTCGAGGCCGCCCGAGGGGAGCCCGGCCTGCTGCTGCCGGTGCCAGTGGCTGCGGATGCCGTTCATGGTGATGGCGACCAGCCAGGACCGGAAGCTGTCCGGGGAGCGCAGGTCGCCGAGTCCGGCGAGGGCCCGCAGCATCGTCTCCTGGACGACGTCGTCGACGTCGTGGTGACCGTTCATCGCCCGGCCGACGATGTTGTAGACCAGCGGCAGGTGGAGGGCGATGAGCCGGTCCTGCGCCCGAGGGTCTCCGCTCTGTGCCGCCCTGACCAGTTCCGTACCGTGCTGTGCGCCCATGCTCCGAATCACCCTGCCTGTTCCCGCTGTCGTCGACGGCCAACACGTGGGAGATCACGGGGAGGCGGCTCGATAACGGAAACTAGCGGAGCGATTCCGCGAGAGCGCCCTTCCGTACGGCAGACCAGGAGGATCTCCGGGTCTTCGTGTCTTCTGCCCATACGAACTCGCGTCATGATCCGGCAAGACTGCCAGGGCATGACGGATCACCAGGCACATGACCGAGCACTGGGGAGGACCGCGCGATGAGCGTGCAGCAGTACGACGAGATCGGTGAGGCGTTCGAGGGCTTCAAGTCCCTGCCGCTGACACAGTACGGGGAGGTGCCCAGCTTCCTGGGCCTGGTCGGCGACGTACGGGGCAGGTCGGTCCTCGACCTCGCCTCCGGCACCGGTTTCTACAGCAGGGAGTTCAGGCGGCGGGGCGCCTCCGAGGTGCTCGGCATCGACATCTCCGGAGAGATGGTCGCCGCGGCGCAGGCGTTCGAGGAGAGCGATCCGCTGGGCGTGCGCTACGAGGTGGGGGACGTGTCCGAGCTGCGCGCCCTCGAACAGCGCTTCGACATCGCGCTGGGCGTGCAGCTGCTCAACTACGCGCCGGACATCGCCGCCATGGAGCGGATGTGCCGCAACGTGCACCGGAGCCTGAAGCCCGGTGCCGAGTTCTTCGTGCTCGCGCAGAAGCCGGACTACCGCTTCGACGGGCCGTCCCTGGCCAAGTACGGCTTCCTCTGCGAGGCGACCGGCGAGGAGATCGAGACCGGACCGCGCGTCCGGATCACCGCGCTGCTCGACCCGCCGATCTCGTTCGTCGGTGCCTGCCCGCGCCGCGAGGTGTACGAGGGCTCCCTGCGCGCGGCGGGCTTCGGCGACCTGACCTGGGTCCCGCTGGAGATCTCCGAGGCGGGCGTCCGCGCGTTCGGCGAGGAGTTCTGGGCGGACTGTCTCGCCAACCCGCCGTTCGAACTCCTGCGCTGCCGCGCCTGACGGCCGCAGCCGCTCGAACGGCCCGCCCCCGGGTGCCCCCGGGGCGGGATGCGGGCAGGCTGGTGCTCCGGACCGGGCGCGTGCCGCACAGGCGCCGCCCGGCCGGGAGGCACGCTCGCGGGAGCAGGGCAGGGGAGGACGGCATGACAGGGTCGGACACCGACACACGTCCCGCCGCACGGCTCCTCGCGCGGCTGGCCCTGCTCGCGGCCGTCGGCTCGCTGGTCGTCCTCCTGCTCGCGGTGGGCGACGGCGGCCTCCTGGTGGTGGGGGCGGGCTTCCTCGGCCTGGTGCTCTGCGCCGCCGGCATCTGGTGGTTCGTCGCGCACCGCGGCGCGGTCCGCCTCGTCGGGGCGCTCCTGGCGATCGCCGCGCCCGTCGGCGTCCTCGTCCTCTTCGCGTACGAAGGACTGTGGTTGACGGCCCTGATCCTGTGCCTGTGCTGGGGCGCGGCGCTGGCCTGCGCGCGGGCGGCGCTGCGCAGATCGCGCCCGAAACGGGCGATGCGGGCGGTCGCGGCGACCCCGCCCAGGAAACCGGTCCTGATCATGAACCCGAAGTCCGGGGGAGGCAAGGTCGGCCGCTTCCACCTGGTCGAGCGGGCGGAGGAGCTCGGGGCGCGGGTGATCCTGCTCGACCCGGCCGCCCCGGCGGACGTCGCCGAACTGGCCCGCGAGGCGGTGACCGAGGGCGCGGACCTCCTGGGCGTCGCGGGCGGCGACGGCACCCAGGCCCTGGTCGCGGCGGTCGCCGCCGAGCACGACGTGCCGTTCCTGGTCGTCTCGGCCGGCACCCGCAACCACCTCGCCATGGACCTGGGCCTCGACCGCTCCGACCCGTCCCGCTGCCTCGACGCGCTGACCGACGGCGAGGAACTCCGGATCGACCTCGGCGACGTCGACGGCCGGGCCTTCGTCAACACGGTGTCCTTCGGCGTCTACGCCGACGTCGTCCAACACCCCGAGTACCGCGACGCCAAGGCGGGCACGGCACTCACCCTCATGCCGGACCTCCTCCTGGGCGACGGCGTGAGCCGCCTGGACGCACGCGTCGACGACAAGCGGCTCTCCGCCCAACAGGCCCTGCTGATCAGCAACAACCCCTACGTCTCGCCCGACGAACTCAGCGGCGGCGGCCGCCGGCCCACCCTCGACGACGGCGAGCTGGGAGTCATCGGCATCCGGGTCGAGGACGCGACCCAGGCCGCCGACCTGGCCGTACGGGGCTCGCAGTCCACGGCCCTGACCGTCCTGACGGCCCACCGCGTCGAAGTGACCGCCCACACGGCCGAGATCCCGGTGGCGGTGGACGGCGAGGCCCTCCGCCTGCCCACCCCCGTCACCTGCACCCTCCGCCCCGGCGCCCTCCGCGTCCGAGTCCCCCGCAACCGCCCGGGCGTCCCCACCCCCGTACCGCCCGTCAGATGGCGCCGCATCTTCGACCTGGCCTTCGGCCGCCGGGCGTCATGACCGGGTGCGGCCCTCGGCCTGTCCCGCCAAGGAGCGGGTCAGGCCGAATGCGGTGGTGAGCCAGGCGGCCACCGCGATCCACAGGAGGACGCGGCCCAGGGTGTCCAGCCAGGTCGACCCTGTGGCCGTCGCGGTCGACAGGGACGCCACCGCCGTCATGCCGAGGGGGAAGACCGTCGCCCAGCGGAGGACGTCGTAGCCGGGGCGCCGGTGGGCGAGCTCGCCGTAGAGCAGGAGCGCGTACCAGGTCAGGGCGAGTCCGAGGAGGGCGAACGCGGTCGTCCGCAGCGCCGTCTCCGCGCCGCCCGACCACGCGCCCGAGGCGAGCAGCTTGGAGGCGGCGAGCACCGAGATCGCCAGGGCGCCGGCCGCGATCCAGTGGTCGCCCGCGCCCCTCACGACCTCGCGGACGTCGAAGCGGGCCAGCGCCTCCGCGTACAGCAGGAGCCCCAGGAGGAAGAGGGCGAGGGCCGCGTCGGCCAGCCAGTCGCCGGCCTTCGGGGCGAGCAGAGCGGACAGGACCGCGAGGCCCTCGGTGGCCACGCAGATCAGGAACGCGGCCCCCGGCGCCCGCCGCGGCAGATGCCGGAGCACGGCCGCCAGCAGGACCGGCCAGGCCGCCGCGGCCAGGACCAGCAGCGATACGGCCACCGGAGTGAGGCCGAGGAGTTCGAAGCGGGCGCCGAGCACCGTCGAGGCGGCCACGGCGGTGAGCGCCGCAGGAGTGTCGGCGGTCCTCGCCCAGCGCCGGCGGTCGCCGAGGAGCAGCGTCGAGAAGTCGAACGCGAGCAGCAGCCACAGCGCCACGGCCACACACAACGCCACCACCGAGACCGCTTCGAAGCCCGTCAGATGGAGGCCCACCGAAAGGATGCCGGTCGCCAGGACCGCGGCTCCGGCCGCCGGTGACAGCGCCGCCCACCGGGGCCCGGAGCGCGTCACGCGCCGGGGAGGGGACGCTGGTTCCAGCCCGCGACGACCGGAAGCCCGTGCTCCGTCGACAACCGGCCGACCGTCGCCGTCGTCAGGAGGAACAGCCTCCCTTCGGACGCCGGCAGGCCCAGATACCGGGCCGTGAGGACCCGCAGCAGATGCGCGTGCGCCACCAGCACACCGTCCTCCCCGGAACCCGCCAGGAGGGGCGCGACCCGCGCCAGGACCCGGTCGGCCCGCCGCCCCACGTCCCCGGCGGACTCGCCCGGCCGCCCGTCGGGCTGCGGAGGCACCCCGTCCCGCCACAGCGACCAGTCCGGCCGGGTCTCGTGGATCCGGGCCGTGGTCAGCCCCTCGTACCCGCCGTAGTCCCACTCGCACAGGTCCTCGTCCGTCTCCGCGTCCCGCAGACCCGCCAGCTCGGCCGTGTCCCGGGCCCGCCGCAGCGGACTCGTGCGTACGAAGGCGAAGGACCGGCCCGCGAAGAACGGCGCGAGCGTCCGCGCCTCCGCCTCGCCCTCCCGCGTGAGCGGCAGATCCGTACGGCCGGTGTGCCGCCCGGCGGCGCTCCACTCCGTCTCACCGTGGCGGATCAGGAGGAGGTCACCCATGGCCCGCAACTCCTTCCGCTCCCGCCGGTCCCTCGCCTCGAAGACGGCACACCACCATGATCGGCGCGAGCCGCCGCCGTCGCCACCGCCAACGGACCCCCGCCCGCCCCGTGTCGACCCGGAATCGACCCGGAAGCGGCCGGGGACCGACCAGGGCGTTCGCTGTAATGGAGAAGGAAGAGGCCAGGCTTGTGGGCGTGCTGCGGTGGTGCGATCCTTCCGCCATGCGAGCGCACTCCCCTCCTGTGGAACACGGATCGGTCCTCGCGGAGGTGAGGCAGGTGAGGCGAGCAGGCCTCGTCCGGCTGCGCGAGCTGCACCTGCCCGAACTCGCCCGTCTGTCCCTGGACGCGTCCGAGAACCCGGCGGGGGACGGCGACCGGGGCACCGTCGCCGCCATCGAGCGCCTGTTACGGACCGCGGTCGCCCGGATCGGCGGCGGAAGCCTGCAGACGGCCGCCGAGTACAGCCTCGGCCTGGCCCAGGGCACCCGCGACTGGCCGGCCTCCGAACGCCGCCGCCGGGCGGCCCAGGTGTACGGCGTCAGCGTGGAGCGCTTCCGCAAACACCACGAGCTGATGGTGCTCGGGCAGATCACCGAACAGGTCCTCGTCCTCGTCAGCCACCCGCTCCCCGGCGGTCCGGGGAGGCCGGGCCGAACCGTCGGTACGAACGACCTGAGCCACGCGAGCGGCCCGAGCGGCCCGAGCCTTCCGAGCGGTACGCACCATCCGAGCCACCCCGGCGGCCCGAGCGACCGGACCGAACCCCCGCCCGAGGCCGCCGCCCCCCTGGCGCCCGTCCACCGCTCGCTCCGGCTGCGCCTCCCCGGGCGGGCCGCGCCCGTGACCGTGCGGATCCACGTCCACTCGGTCGACCTGCTGCGCGACGTGGACGTCGTCCTGTCCCCCTCCAACACGCACTTCGTCCTCCCGCCCGCCTACAAGTCCTCCGTCTCCGCCACACTCAGGCGCGCCGGCGCGCGCCTCGACCACGCCGGGGGAGTCATCGAGGACCACCTCGACGACGAGCTGCGCGACTGGAGCCGCCGCCAGGGCATCGCGGGCCGCGCCGCCCTCCCGGGCACCGTCGCCGTGACCTCGGCGGGCGCCCTCGCCGACCAGGGCCTGCGGCGCGTCTACCACGTGGCCGTCGCCCAACCCCGGCCCGGCACCAACGACTACGACGTCCAGCCGGCCGACGTCACGCGCGGCGTGGCCCGGGCCTTCACGCTGCTCGCCGAGGAGTCCGCCCGGCACACGCCGCCGCTCGCCTCCGTGTGCCTGCCGTTGCTGGGCGCCGGCCGCGGCGGCCTCACCCCTCTGGAGAGCTTCGGCGCGCTCTGGCCGGCCGTGGAGGCGGAACTCGTCCGCGGACGGTCCTGGCAGGTCCACTTCGTCGTACGCGCCCATGCCCGTGCCGACCTCATCGAGCGTCTCCTCGCGCCGCTCGCCGACCCGACACTCGATCCGGCGTCCGCCCCGACATCCGATCCGGCGTCCGCCCCGACGCCCGGCCCGACATCCGATCCCACATCCGACCTGTTATCCGGCCCGATCACCGACGACCGGGGGACCCCATGAATCCGTACGCCGTACTCGCCGCCGCCGCGGCCCGCTGGGAGCGGGTCGCCGACGGCCTCGACGGACCGCGGCGCGAGCGCCTCGCGGAGCACCTCGCCACCGTGCGGCGCGCGAAGGACGAGCAGGGGCGGGCGACGGCGGCGGAGGCCGCGGCCCATGTGCTCCGGGAAGGGCTGCCGGACGAGTTCGGCGCCGAGGGCGAGGCCCGGTGGGCCGCCGACGTGCTCGACGACGCCTACCTTGGCTTCCACGCCGAGGACCTCGCGGTCCTGCTGCTCGACGGACACCGCATGGTCGGCCCCGTCCTCGGGCCGGTGCGCGAGCGGCTGCTCTCCGCGCCCGCCCTGGACGCCGACGCCGTGCTGCGCCGGGGCGGCGACCCGTACGCACGCCAGCTGATCAGGCTGCGCGGCTCGGGCGGGGTGCTGCGCCTGCCCAGCTTCCAGTTCTCCGAGGGTACGCTCCCGTGGATGGCCGTCCTGGAGGTCAACAGGCTCCTGGAGGCCGACCGCGACCCCTGGGGTGCCGCGGACTGGTGGCTGTCGGCGAACGCCTGGCTCGGCGCCACCCCCGCCGAGCTCCTCGGCGGACCGCTGGAGCACCAACTGGCCGACCTGGCAGGTTTCCTGATGGAGGGTGAGTAGTGCCCCACTACCGACCGCCGGCCGAGATGACCGGCTCCCCGGGCAAGGTCACCCTCGCGCGCGGCACCGTCCTGTACCGCGTGCACGCGGCGCACCGGGACGCCGCCGCCTTCAACCCGCTCCCCTCGCACTGTCTTTACGGCGGCGGCCGGTTCGACGGCACGTCCTGCGATCCGTACGCCTACCTGTACGCGGGTCTCAGCGCCGAGGCGGCGATCTGCGAGACGCTGCTCCGCTCCCTGCCGTTCGACCCGAACGGCGCGCCCCGGCTGCTGCCCCGGGTCGGCGTGGCCCGCCGGAAACTCACCCCGCTCCGGCTCGCCACCGATGTGGACGTCGTCCCCCTCGTTTCGGCGCGCGACCTGGCGGCCGTGCACCAGGACAGCTGGCTCGTGCACACCGAGGCCCGGGACTACGCGTACACCAGGGACTGGGCGCACTGGATCCGGCGCCACACCGGCCCCTGGGCGCAGGGCCTCATCTGGTCCTCGAAGCGGGAACCGGCCGACCGGACCGTCGTGCTCTTCGGGGACCGCTGCCCGCCCGGGGCCGTGCGGAGCGAACCGGAGCAGGCGGTGGACTTCGGCACGACCGAGGGCGCGGAGTGGCTGGACTCCGTCCTCCAGCCGTACCACGTACGGCTCTCGGCCTGACCACGGACGGACAGAACGACGTGATGGAACCCACTGACGAGCAGCTGCGCGACGAGCGGGAGGAGCTCCTCGACCAGCTGTCCCGCCTGCCGTCCGACGCCCCCGAGGCGCCCGAACTCTGCGCCCGCGTGGGGGAGCTCAGCTCCGTGCTGCTCGCGCGCTCGGGCGAGGACGAGGACCTGGAGCTGGGGACGCAGGCCTTCGAGCTCGCCTTCCGGGCGCCCGGTGACGACGAGGCGTGGGCGGCCTGGCGCATCAAGTACGCGTTCGTGTGCGCCTGCCGGCACGACCGGGAAGGAGGCACCGACCTCCTGGAGCGGACGCTGGACCTGGCCAGGGAGGGACTGGCCCGGTTCTCCGCGGAAGGCCCGGACTACGAGGAGCAGTTGGCGATCGCGGGCCCCCTCCTCGCGCACGGCTCGAAAGAGCGCGTCATGAAGCTCCCCGAGGAGTACGACGCCGCCGCACGCGCCCAACTGATCGCCGAGTCCCTGGAGTACCACTACCAGCTGCTGCCCGTACTGGAACCGGGCACCCCCGCGGAGATCGACCTGCGCGAATCCCTGGGCTATCTGCACTTCCTGCGAGCCACGGGAGGCGGCGGAGACCCCGAGGACGCCGTCGTCGCGGCCGGCCACTACCGGGCGTGCCTCGACGCGGCGCTGCCCACCTCCGACCTGCCGCTGCTCCGGCACAGCGTCGGCCTGGCGACGATGACCCACGGCTGCGCGACCCAGGACCGGAAGGTACTGGAGGAGGCCAGGAACGCCATGGGAGCCGCGCTCCAGGAGGCCCGGCTCGCCGGCGAAGAACCCTCCTGGGCCTGGGACTCGGAGATACGCTGCGCCTACATCCGCACCTTCATCTGGGCCAACTGCAAGGACCACGCCCAAGGCGCGGCCGCGGAAGCCGAACTGCACCGGCTGCTCGCCGCCCCGGACGCCCTCGAACGGCTCACCCCGCACTATCTCGACGCCTTCGGGCGCCTGCTGTTCGAGCGCGGCGGCCTGAGCAAGGACGGCCCGTCGAAGGACCGCGCCATCGCCATGGTCCGGCGGGCCGTCGACCACTGGCAGCCCGCCAGGGACGGCAAGGTCACCGCGACCGCCTTCCTCCTCGCGGCCTATCAGCAGGGCCGCTACCGGGAGGACGGGGGCATCGAGCGCCTGCACGAGGTCCTCCGGATGACCGATCTGGTCCTGGAGGACGACGAACTCGCCGAGGACTACCGCAACATGACCCACCTGGTCGGCGGATGGGCCCTGCTCATGCTGGAGGAGCGGCACGGGGTACGGGCCGAGTCCCTCGACCGCCGCCCGTCGGCGCTGAGCACAGGGGAACTGGACCGGTCGATCCTCGCGCTGTTCGACGATCTGAAGCAGGGCCGCACGTTCACCGACTTCAGCGAGAGCGACGAGGAGTTCCCCGGCCTCCTGGAGGCCACGGCGAACCCCTCCTGGCTGCGGGACGCCTTCCAGGGCGAGTACACGCGCTGGCTCGCCATGGAACCAGGGCGCTCGCGCGCCGAGTTCGCCCTGGCCCTGCTCACGGTCGTGCCCATGTACGACGCGCACGCCACCCACGTCACCGCGGAACAGAAGGAAGCCCTCACCGAGTGCGTCCTGGCCGCCGACGGTGACGAGACATGGCAGTGGCGGGCGCACGCCTGCGTCGCCCAGGTGCGGCTCTGGGAGGAGCTGAACGGCCTGGGGTCGGGCACGGACGACGTGATGGAACACCTCGCGAGGGCGCGGACCGCCGCCGGGCCCGGGCACGACGTGGGCGCCGCCCTCGACCTCGGCGGGATCATGGCCACCCACCACCGTGGCCAGGTCGCCGGTGCGGCGGACGACATGGAAGCCGCCCAGGAGGCCATGCGCCGCATGGCCGGCGACACCCGCCTCTCCCCGTACCAGCGACGGATGATCGCCGCCCAGGTCGCCGGCAGCAGCGGCCACCGGGCCCTGCAGGCGGGCGACCTCGGGGCGGTGGACACCCATCTGGCCACGATGACGGAGACGTACGCCGGCCTCAGCGACGACGATCCCTCCGGCATCGAGCTGTGGACCACGATCGAGGCCCTCCGGATGGGCCGCGACGAACTCGCCCGCGACCTCGGCGCCCCCGCGGCGGCACCCCTGACGGGCCGCCCCAGCGCCTACCGGCTGCGCACCGAGGCGCGCCGGCTGCCCCGCGACCACCGGGCCTGGGTCCTCGGGGACAACGGCATCGCCCGCACCGTGCGGGCCCTGCACACCCGGGACGCCGCCGGCCTGGAGGAGGGCCTGGGCCTGGCGCGGGAGGCGCACGACATGGTCGACGAGGGGACGGAGAGCCGACTGCGGTACGGCGCGTTCCTGGGGTCGGCGCTGTGCTCCGTCGCCGTGATGCAGCCCAGCCCCGTGCTCCGCTCGCGTCATCTCGCCGAGGGGATCGGCTTCCTGGAGACCGCGTTCCGCGGCCTGGCCGGCCCCGAGCACCCCCAGTACGCCTCCGTGTCGCTCTCCCTCGCCCGCGCCTACCGCACCCGCGGCGCACTGGGACGCGACGACCGGGGGAACGGGCGGCGCATCGGGCTCGACGCGCTGCGCGGACACGCCTGGGCCGCGCTGCTCCAGTCCGGCACCGACCACGCCGCCGTGGCGGCGGAGAAGGCCACCTCGACCGCCCTCGAAGTGGCCGCCTGGTGCCTCAAGGACAACGCCCTGGAGGACGCCGTCCACGCCCTCGACTCCTGCCGCGGACTCGTCCTGCACGCCGCCGTCACCTCCCGCCAGGTGCCGGAGCGGCTCGTCGCCGCAGGGCACCAGGACCTGGCCGACGCCTGGCGGGCCGGCGGGATCGGCGCGGATTCCTCCCTGGACCCGCTGGCCGCCCTGCGCGCGCCCCGGTCCATCCCCAGTCCGCTGCGCCGCCGTGTGCTCGCCGCGCTGACCGGAGCGGACGGAGTGCACGACCGGCTCCTCGATCCGCCGGCCGTCCACGAGATCGGGACGGCCCTGCGGGCGCTGCGCAAGGACGCCCTGATCTATCTGATGCCCGCCTCCGACGAGCACGGCGGCACCGCCGTGGTCGTCACCTCCGGCGGCGACGTCCATACCGTGCCGCTGCCCCGACTCACCGAGGACGCGGCGCCCCTCCGGGACTTCGTGCCCCGACGCGGCGCGGGCCGTGACGTTCCCGAGACCCCGGAAGCCGAGGCCGACGCGGGCCGCGACATCGGGCCGGTGCCGGGCTACGGTCACGGCGCCCGGCGCCGAGCCGCGTCCCTGCGCGAGCAGCTGGACCGGCTGTGCGGCTGGGCCTGGTACGCGGCCGTGCGGCCGCTCTTCGACACCTTCGCCACCCCCGGCGGCCGCGCGCCGCGCCTCGTGCTCGTACCGATGGGCCCGCTCGCGCTCGTCCCCTGGCACGCGGCGTGGGCGGACGGCGCGGACGGGCGCCGGTACGCCCTCCAGGAGGCGGAGATCTCGTACGCGGCCTCGGCGCGGCTGCTCTGCGAGGTCGCCTCCCGTCCGGCGGCGCCGTACACGGGCGGCGGCGCGCTCGTCGTCGGCAACCCCACCGGCGACCTGCCGTACGCGGGCGAGGAGGCCGACGCCGTGCAGCGGGCCTTCTACCCCGGCGGCACCTTCCTCGGGCGCCGGGCCGACGGCACCGCCGACGGTCCCGGCACACCCGACGAGGTGCTGTCCTGGCTGACGGACTCCGCGACGGACGAGGGCGGGGTACTGCATCTCGCCTGCCACGCGGCGATCGCGCGCGACGCCCGCCGCACCGCCCATCTCTCCCTCCACGGGGGCGACTTGGCCGCCGAACAGCTGACCGAGGCGATCGGGGGAGGCGGCGGCCGGCTCGGTCTCGTCGTGCTCGCGGCCTGCCGCAGCAACGTCTCGGGGCGCGGGCACAACGAGGCCTACAGTCTCGCCACCGCCTTCCTCGTGGCCGGGGCGCGCTCCGTGGTCGGCTCGCTCTGGCCGGTGCCCGACGACGCGACCTCACTGCTCATGTTCCTCACCCACCACTACCTGCGGACCGAGGGGGAACCACCGGCGAAGGCGCTGCGCCGGGCCCAGCTGTGGATGCTGGACCCGGCGCGGGAACTGCCCGAAGCGCTGCCCCCGCTGCTCGCGGAGCGGGCCCGGAGCGTCGACCCGGACGATCTGAGCGCGTGGGCCGGCTTCACCCACCTGGGGCAGTAGGCGGCACCAGCGTGCGGAGCGCGAGGGTACGGGCCGTCCACCGACCGCTCGGCGCGTCGACGGGGCCCAACGGGCGGCCCCCGGGGGTGGGGTCCCAGGCGGACAACTCGTACGGAACGACGTTCAGTTCACTCTCGGAGACGATCAGTTTGAGCCAATCCCGAGCGCTCGCCCCGGGGACGGCGGGCCGGTCCGCCGGCAGGGAGAGCTGTACGGGATCGCCGTCCAGGACGTGACCCGTGTGGCCGGGCCCGATGAAGTGCCCGGGGAAGAGCGTGGTGCCGCTCGCGTAGTTCTCCGACAGACTGATCAGTACGCACCACAGCGACCGGCTCGCCGAGCGGTTGCGCAACCGGATCGAGACGCGCGGCTCCGGGTGCGCCGCCCAGGGGTCCGAGGCGTAGGAGCAGACGATCTCACCGGTGGCGTCGGGCGTCAGCACCTCGTCGGGTGCGTCCCAGGGGGAGATCTCCACCCGCACGAGGCCGTCGAGCGCGGAAGGCCCGGGCGCGAGGTCACGGATCACATGCCATCGGGCCAGATGGCTCAGGCAGCGGGTCACCTCACTGGCGACGTCCGGGGCGCGCAACGACAGGGGCTCGGTGAACGGGGTGCCGTCCCGGCGCAGGACATGGGCGAGGCCGCCCTCCAGGTGCACCCGGAAGTGCAGGTCGCCCGCCTGCCGCGGATCGTCGAGCACCCGCAGCAGCGGGGAGACGGCGATCCCCTCCCGTACCGCGTCGAGCAGCCCCGACGCGGATCCCGCTGCCGTGCACCAGACGGTGGCCGGCGCTTGCGGGAGCACGGAGAGCGCGACCGGGTAGACGCGGTCCGTCGCCGGCGTCCAGCCCACCGGGTCGACGAGCGTGCGCGCGGGCTCCACGGCCCGCGCCCGGAGCGACAGCGCGGGCCCGGCCCCCGGACCGTCCGCCGACACCACGGCGAACGCGGCACGGGCCAGGTCCTGGCCGTCGGCCAGACCATGGACGGCGCCGCAGTCCACCTCCCAGCCCAAGCGCCCGAAACGCAGCAGATGGGGGCTCCTCGGCCGGCCGACGGCCCCGCCGAGGAACGGCGCGTCGGCGAGCGATCCGGACCGCGCCGGGAACAGCACCGGCTGCTGACGGCCGCCGGAGCGCTGCAGCCGGGCGTCGGCGGCGGAGAGCAGCTCCCGGTACGTCGCCCCCTCCCCGGCATCGCGGACCGCGCCGAGCAGGGCGTGCGTGAAGGCGCCGTGGCGGCGCCCCGCGAAGTCGTCCTCGTACGAGTACTGGTCGAGGCGCGCCGCGGCGAGGAGCACATGGCGGGGCGGGGTCGAGCCCGGTTCCGGCGAGACCGCCCGGGGACCGTCCCCCGTCCCACCACCTGACAGGTCTCGGGAAGTCCCTCCTCCCAGGTCTCGGGAAGCCCCTGCTCCCAGGTCTCGGAAGCTCCGTCCCCCCAGGTCTCGGGAGGCCTCTCCTCCCAGGTCCCAGGAAGGGGCCGGCGCCGCAAAGCGGACGGAGCGGCGGTCCTCGCGCGTGGCGCCGCCCGCGAAGCAGCAGTCGAGGACGGCCGCGACATGCGCGCCGCCCGAGGCCAGGCCGTCGAGGAGGCTTCCGAGGCGCTTGTCCCGGAGGGGACCGTCGAAACAGACCAGGGCCTGGTTCCGGCCCGTCGCCTCGATCCGGAGATGCTCCTCCGTCCGGGCGAGCGACTGCGTGCCGTGCCCGGAGAACCACAGCAGCGCGGTGTCCTCGGCACCCGCCCGGCCGAGATGCCCCCGCACGGCATCCTCGACCGCGCCGAGCGTGGCCGCGTCGTTGAGCAGCGTCCGGACGAAGACATCCCCCGCACCGCGCTCCTCGAGCAGGCGCCGCGCCTCGGCGATGTCGTTGAGACAGCCGCGCAACGGCGGGGCCGTCTCCGGCGGATAGTCGTCGATGCCGACAAGAAGCGCGTAGATCGAACCCATGCGGGAGAGTCTCGCAGGAGCGCGCGGACGAAACGGCCCCCTTGACGGCCGGAAACTGGTCGTTTTCTGGGTGCGACCTGGCCGACGCAGTCACAATGTGCCTCTCACAGAGCACTATTGATGTGATGTCAGCCACCTCCTCCGTCGCCACAGTCCCTGTGTCCGGTGGTGGTGCGCGACGGCAGAACATTTCGGGGGACACCGCATGGGTCACATGGAACGGCCACGACGCGTCGTGCAGTCGGGCGGCACCGCACCGGCCGGCCAGGCACGGGACACCGGGACGTCCCGGAGGCTCATCGCCGGCCCGGGAGCCCGCCCCGCCGACCCGCCGACCGGACGCGCCACGCCCCGCGAGCTGTACGACCCCCGGTCCGAGCGGCTGCGCGGAGCCCTCGGCCGGCTCGACGCCGGACTCGACGAGGCCGCGAGCCGGCAGCTGGCCGACTGGGCCCGCGAGGAGTACGCGGCAGCCCACGGAGCCGTACCCCTCGGCTTCGTCGCCCGCTGCTACCTCGGCCCGCCCTACGTCGACCACATCCTCAACCTGTTCCAGGTGATCGTCCGGCACTACTCGCCGGCACAGGCCATGCCCGACCCCTTCGGCAAGGCCCGGATGACCGCCCGCTCCGGCGGCTACGCCTACGTCGAGGTCTACGACAACGGACTGATCCTCCCGGTCCTCGAAGACGGCACCGTCGTCCGCCCCTGACCCGGCGTCACCACCCGAGGCAGGCCCTCGGCCTGGTTCCGTACGCCCCCATCCACCCATCCGAACGGAGAACCGACGCAATGGTCGAAAGGGACTTCGCCCTTCATCAGAAGGTGCGCGAGGTCGGCAACCTCGTGACCCGGCTCAGCGAACAGGTCGGAGCCGTGTCCGGACAGGTCGCCTCCGTGGAGAACCGGCAGCAGCAGACCAGCAGCGAACTGCAGCAGCTGCGCGCCGACTTCCTGGAGTTCGCCCAGCACTCGGTGCGCCTCGCCAACGTGCAGCGGGCCGAGACGAAGATCGGCGTCATCCAGGACGAGATCGACCATGCCTTCGGCCACTACAAGTCGGTCCGGCGCACCGCCGTCGGCATGCTCCAGGCGTTCGACGTCGGCATCGTGTCCGAGGAGAGCGTCCGGCTCGTCAGCGACCAGCTGATGCTGCAGACCCCCCGCTACTGGCTCGCCCCCGCCCTCGTCGCGCTCGCCTCCTGGTCCTCCGACGAGCGGCACCTGTGCGAACGCGCCATCGAGGAGGCGTTCCGCCGCTCGCCCGAGCGCACCTCGCTCTTCTTCGCGCTCGTCCTGCGTCGCCAGAACAGGCGGCAGGCCGCGGTCCGTTGGCTCAGGCACTACCTCATCGCGCAGGACCCCGCACGGCTGGGACGCGAGTTCGCGGTCATCCTGGAGTCCATCGCCCAGGGCGCCTTCGGCCCGGAAGGTCGGGCGATGCTCGACGCGACCCTCCGCGAATGGCGCGAGACGCTGAGCGCGGACCCGGACACCCGGGCCCGGCAGGTGCAGCGCTGGCGCGAGGAGATCGAGTCCCTGGGCGCCCCTTCGGCCAAGGCCCGCTTCCCGAGGCTGTCGGCGGTCTCCCCGCAGTGGCCCGCACTCGACGCCACACTGTCCGGGGCCGGCGCCCACCAGCGACTCGTGGACAAGTACCAGGCGATCATGGCGGGGGAGTCCGAGGCGCCCGGACGGCTGGAGGACGCCGTCGACGACATCCTCGACCGTCTCGTCGCGGAGTACGACAACGAGGAACTGCCGCTCCGCCGCGACCTGGCCTTCAACAGGAAGGTCGTCGAGCGCGACGGCGACGTCCAGACCGCCCGGCGGGAGACGGACGCCGACGCCTCCTCGTACGAGGAGACCCTCGACTATCTGACCGTGCAGAGTGCCGCCGCGCTCAATCCGGCCGCCATCGGCACCTCCGCCGCGACGCAGCGCATGGCGGTCGCGGCCTGCGACGAGTGGTTCTTCCAGGCGCACACGGGCTTCACCCGGGACGTGCGCGCGGCCGTACCGGACGACGTGCGGGCGGTCTTCGGCTCGTCCCACACCGTCGGCGCGCAGGTCTTCCAACTGCCGCCCTGGGAAGGGTCCTTCACCCGGCCGCTGCAGGAGAACGAGGCTTCGCTCGGCGGTCACTGGGACCGGCACATGGCGCCGTTCATCGACGGGCTCGCCTATCCGCTGGTGAACAAGCTGGTGGCGCCCGTCATCGTCGTGCTCGGCATCCTGTTCCTCATCGGTCAGGTCAGCCTGGGCTTCGCGTTCGCGGCCGCGGCGATCGTCGGAGCCGTGTGGGGCCTGGTCGTCTTCCAGGGCTACAAGGCGGCGGAGAAGCTCCAGGCCGACGCCCGGGGCCTGCTCGAACAGGCCAAGCTGGAGTCGTTGCACCAGCTGCGTGGCGCGGCCGCCGAACTGACCGACTGGTACGAGACGTTCCGGGCGGCCGACGCCGTGGAGGCCCGGTGCCGCGAGTTCATCACCTCGCTCGCCACCGCTCACCACGGCCCCGCTCCCTTCGAAGGCCGGACCGTACTCAAGGAGGACCCCCGATGAGCACCCCGCAGCCCCCGCGGATGCCCGCCGTGCCCCCGCAGCAGCCCGCCGTACCCGCGCAGGCCGCTCCGCAGGCCGCGCCGCCGGCCGTCCGCAGGCCCACCACCGACTCGCCGTGGGCCGCGCGCCGCCCGGAACAGAGCGAGAGGGCCACCAGCCGACTGCGCCGCGTCGTCGAAGGCCTGCCCGACTGGGAGCCGCTGCCGCCCGGCGAGACGCTGGTCCGCCGGCCCGGCACCGGCCGATGAGCGGATTCTGGGGGCACGGCGGCCCGTACGGGGAGTGGGCGGAGTTCCTGCGCCGCTGGGCCGCGGGCGAGCCGGTGGACCCGGCACGCCTGCCCGTGATCGCGGCGGAGGCGTACGACGGCGACACCATCGCCCGGCTGACCACACACCTCGTCCAGGCCCTCGGCACGCGCCTGCAGGCCTGGGCCGACACGCTGACCCGGGCCATGGGCGCGGTCACCGACGAGTTCGAGGCGGGCCGCGAGCTGGCCCAGGCCCGCAACGGACTGCGACCGATCCGCGCCCTGGCCGGCCACGCCGGGCTGCCCGAGCAGCTCCGCGGGCGGCTGACCGAGATGCTGGACCAGCAGATCGTCCAGGTGCAGGAACAGCTGGAGCGGCTCCTGGAGGAGGCGGCGGCGCAGGACCCCGGCGAGTGGGTCGAGGAGCGCCGCCGCACGCTGCGGGACAACAGGCTCACGGCCGTACTGGACGCACCCGCGTCTCATCCCTCGAACGGCCCCACGGCCGATCCGTGGACCTACGACCCGGGGGCGGCACCGCGCCGCCGGGTCCTGAGGGACTGACGGGAGCGCCGCTCCCACAGTCCCTCACGTACGCACCCGAGTCCCGCCCGAGCCGAGTCCCGTCAGCGCTTGGTCCCGCCCGAGCCAAGTCCCGTCAGCGCCGAGCCCCGCCCGAGCCGAGTCCCGCCCGAGCCGATTCCCGTCAGCGCCGAGCCCCGAAGGTCCCCGATGTCGAACTACGCCGATTCCCTCAAGCACCTCGACAGCTACATCTCCGCGCGCGTCCCGGTCATCGGCATGCGCACCATCGAGCAGGAGCGGGCGCTGCGGCTGCTGAGGGAGGCGGCCATGCAGCCCCGCCGCAGCAGCCTGCCGTTCTGGATCTACACGCGGGCGACCGGCCTGCGGGACCTGCGCAGCAACACCACCGTCATCGACGACCGTTCCCTGACCGGTGCGATGGACTTCGCGGCCGCCCAGTTCACCAGCCGTGCCAACGCCACCGTCGTCTTCGTCGACCCGGCCGACCTGGAGAGCGACACCCCGGTGGCCCGGCACATGTCGGAGCTCGCGCGGCTGGCCGGCAACAACATGGGCAGCATCGTGGTGATCACCGACAGCCCCATCTGGAGCGGTCTGCAGCGTCTCGGCATGAGCCTGCACCTCGACCTGCCGCACCCGGACGAGACGTACGAGACGCTCAGGGGCTTCCTCGCCGATCACGAGGGGATCATGCCGGTCCGCTGGGACGAGGGGGACACGCGCAGGGCCGCGGAGTTCCTGCGGGGGGTCACGGAGGCCGAGGCGATCAACCTGATGGCGACGGTGGCCGCGAAGGGCGCGATCGAGAAGGAGGACGTGCTCGGCCTCGCCCAGGCGAAGGACCGGATCTTCAGCGATCTGACCGGTCTTGAGAAGGTCCACCTGAAGGACTCGGACTACACCGTCGGCGGCCTGACGAGCCTGCGCGCCTGGCTCCAGCGGAAGCATCAGCTGATGCACGCGGACCTGCGCGAGACGCAGCTGCGGCCGCCGCGCGGGGTGCTCCTCGTGGGCGTGCCGGGCTGTGGCAAGTCGCTGTCCGCCAAGGCGATCGCGAGCGAGTGGCAACTGCCGCTGTACCGGCTCGACATGGGCAGCATCCACGGCAAGTACCTGGGTGAGTCGGAGGGCCGGTTCCGGGAGGCGCTGGCGATGGCGGACCGGGTCGCGCCCTGCATCCTGTGGATCGACGAGATCGAGAAGGGGCTGGCGGGCCGGGACGACGGCTCGGGCGTGCCGCAGCGGATCATCGGCCAGTTCCTCTTCTGGCTCCAGGAGTCGGACTCCCGGGCCTTCGTCGTCGCCACGGCCAACGACGTACGGAGCCTGCCGCCCGAGCTCCTGCGCAAGGGCCGCTTCGACGAACTCTTCTTCGTCGACCTGCCCGACGCCCAGGACCGCAGGGAGATCATCGAGCTGTACTACGGCCTCTACCTGAAGCAGGCGCCCGCGGCGGAGCACCTGGACCGCCTGGTCGACCTGTCCGAGGGCTTCGCGGGCTCCGACATCGCCGCGGCCCTGCACGACGTGGGCGCCGAGGCGCACCTGAGCGGCGGCGTGGAGTTCCTCCGCCCCTCCCTGATCGTGGACGCCTTCGCCAACACCGTTCCGCTCAGCCGGGTCAACCCCGAGCAGATCGAGGAGATCCGAGCCTGGGGCCGCGAACGCGCCGTCCCAGCCGGCCGCTCCACCCTGGCAGCCTCCCCGGGCACGAGCGGCCCGCGCCGCATCGTCTTCATGGAGGACTGAGAAAACCCAGAACCCACCCGAAGCACCTCGTGCACACCCTCCAGTCAGAAGGGAGGTTCGAGATCGCCGCGGCCATCGCTGTGTGGCCCGCAGTCCCAGGGCTCCTCCTGAAGAGGTTCCATGTCGGTGACGTCGTGGCCCCATGCTTCGAGGGCCTTCCGGGCAATGCGCCGGTCAGGGGCGTGGCTGCTGGTGTCCAGGATGCGGCGCGCGTGCACGGCGAGGCGATCGCGGCGCTCGGCGAGCGCGGGGTGTTCGGCGAGGATGAGCGCGGCGAGGCCGGCGGCTTCGCGCACGTCCTCGTGACTGTCCTGCAGGAAGGGCTCGACGGCTCGATAGAGCATCGGGCGCAGGTCCCGGAAGGCCGCCAGCGGGGTGTCGTGGGTGAGGAAGCCAGTCGCAGGCGGCCGCTGTCTTCCGGATCGTCCTGGGGCTGAAGCATCGAGGAGGCGGAGTGGAGTGCGTCTCCGAGGTCGAACGTGACGTTGCCGAGGGCGTCGAGCACGTACTGCCGGGCGTCGGCGAACGGGATGCCCACGGGGTCGATGCTGTCGGGGGCGGGGGATGGACGAGGACCTGGCGGAGGGCTGCGATGAGATGGGTCCAGGGGATGTTGTCGCCCTGCGGGTGGATCAGAGGCAGGTCGTACGCGACCGGGTCCTCCAGTCGGAGGCCGTTCCAGAGCGCGACACGGGTGATGCCTCGTCGTTCCGGCAGTAGCAGGACACCGCGGACGAGGCCCGCGTCGGCGGTGTCCGAGAGCGGCGATGACGTGAAACGGCCTGCCCCTTGGTGAGGAGTTCGAAGAGCTTCGCGTCCACCCCGGAGAACGCCTCGACGCGGGGGCCGTTGAGCCGGAGAACGTGGTCGGTGCCGGCGAATGTGTCCCCGAGGAGCTCGTGGCTGATGTCCTGGACGCTGCCGACGGCGGCGTTCTCGCTCGCCCTGGTGGTCTCCGGCATCGCCGGAATCCGCGTCGGCCGGATCATCGACCACTCCGCGACGCCGTCGGCGCCGCTCATAGAGGCGGATCAGCACTGGGGCTCTGCTACAGCCAGTCCTTCCTCTTGAACACCACGTACAGGCTCATGCACACCACTGCCATCAGCAGCACCGCGAACGGATACCCGCCCGCCCAGTGCAGCTCCGGCATGTTGTCGAAGTTCATGCCGTAGATCGTTCCCACCAACGTCGGTGCGAACAGGATGGCCGCCCAGGCGGAGATCTTCTTGATCTCCTCGTTCTGTTCGAAGCCGGCTTCCGCCAGGGCGCGCATTTCGGCGTTCTGTTGTTGGGTGACCAGGGTCGCGTTGACCGTGAGGATGTCCGTGAGGGCCTGGCGGAAGCCGTCGACGCGTTCGCTGGTGTGGGTGACGTGGTCGGCGACGTCGCGGAGGTAGCGCTGGAGTTCCTCGTCCGTGCCGTACTTCGCGAAGCCCGCCATCAGGGCGTGGAGCATGCCCACCAGGGGGCGGGTCGCGCGCTGGAACTCGACCATTTCCCGGGAGAGTTCGTAGATGCGGCGGGAGACCGCCGGGTCGCCGCCGAAGACCTCCGTCTCGATCTCGTCGATGTCGTTCTGGACGCCCGCCACCACCGGCGCGTAGCCGTCGACCACCGCGTCGAGGATCGCGTACAGGACCGCCTCCGGGCCCAGGGCCAGCAGGTCCGGGTTCTCCTCCATGCGGCGGCGGACCGCCGAGAGGTCCGGGGCGGCGCCGTGCCGGACCGTGATCAGGAAGTCCGGGCCGACGAAGACGTGGAGCTCGCCGAAGTCGACCTCCTCCGGGGCGTCCAGGTAGCGCGCGGCGCGCAGGACGACGAACAGCGTGTCTCCGTACCGCTCCAGCTTGGGGCGCTGGTGGGCCTCCATCGCGTCCTCGACGGCCAGTTCGTGCAGGTCGAACTCGGCGGCCAGGGAGTGGAGTTCCTCCTCGGTCGGGCGCTGGAGTCCGATCCAGGCCATGCCGTCGGGATGTTCGCGCAGCTGGCGGAACGTCTCCGCGAGGGTGCTGGGGGAGGCGACCCGGCGGCCGTCGCGGTACAGCGTCGACTGCACGACGCTCGGCTCCACCGAGGGCGGCCGTGCGTCCGAGGCCTCGGGCGGCGGCTCGGGCCGGCGGCGCCAGGCCGCGCGGGGGCGGCGGTCGGACATCGTCGGGCACCTCCACCTCGGGCTGCGGTTCGGTCGGGAGCAGGATATATGGGGTGAATCCCGCTCGTACGGATCTCCGTCCGGTCCCGGTCCGTTCCGCATTGCGGACCGAACTCGTCCGCAAGCCTCGATAGCGTGCTGTCATGGCCCTCAAGACGACCCACCCCGTGCTCGGCCCCCGCGCCCTGAACCGCGCCACCCTCGACCGGCAGCTGCTCCTGCGCCCCGCCCCGCTCGGCGTCGAGGAGGCCGTCGAGCACCTCGTCGGACTCCAGGCCCAGAACACCAAGCCCCCGTACTACGCGCTCGCCGCCCGGCTCGACGGGTTCCGGCCCGAGCAGCTGTCCGCCCTCATGGAGTCCCGGCGGGTCGCCCGGATCGTCTCGCTGCGGTCCACCGTGCACACCCACACCGCCCGCGACGCCGTCGGCCTCCGCCGGCTCGTGCAGGCCGGGGCGATCGACCGGGAGCTGAAGATGTTCCGCAAGGGGCTCGACGGCGTCGACCTCGACCGGCTCGCCGCCCTGGCCACCGCCTACGTCGAGGAGCGGCCCCGCACCCCCAAGGAGCTGCGGGAGCACCTCCTCCGGGAGTGGCCCGACGCCGACCCGCAGGCGCTCACCATCGCCGCCCGCTGCCTGCTCCTGATGGTGCAGGTCACCCCGCGCGGCCTGTGGGGGCGCAGCGGGCAGGTCGCCCTCACCACCGTCCGTACGTGGTTCGACGGGGTCGAGGACGAGGCCGCCGACCTCGACGAGACCGTCCGGCGCTACCTCGGCGCCTTCGGCCCCGCCTCCGTCAAGGACATGCAGACCTGGTGCGGCCTGACCCGGCTGCGCCTCGCCTTCGAGCGACTGCGGCCCGGGCTCCTCGTCTTCCGGGACGAGCGGGGCACCGAGCTCTTCGACCTCCCCGACGCGCCCCGCCCCGACGAGGACACCCCCGCCCCGCCCCGCTTCCTCTCCGAGTTCGACAACCTGCTCCTCTCGCACGCGGACCGCACCCGCGTCGTCCCCGCCGAACACCACGGCCGCACCTGGACCGGCAACCAGGCGCACCGCACCTTCCTCGTCGACGGCTTCCTCGCCGGGATCTGGCACCTCGACGAGGCGAAGGAGCGTACGACCCTCACCGTCGAACCCTTCGCCCGACCGACACGGGCGCAGACGCTCGCGCTGACCGCCGAGGCCGAGCGGACCCTTCGGCTGCTGGCGCCGGCGGATGTCCCGTACGACATCGTGATGGGGGAGGGGTAGGGGGAGGGGTGACGGGCGCTTGGGACCGGTTCGTCCGATCCCGCCTGCGCTCGCGTCGCCCCCCGTGCCCTGCGCCTACGGCAGTACCCCCGCCCTCCGCGCCGCCACCACCGCCTCCAGACGGGTGTGGGCGCCCAGTTTGCGCATCGCCGAGCGGAGGTAGCCCTTCACCGTCTCCGGGCGCAGGCCAAGACGTTCCGCCGCCGACGCGTTCGTCGCGCCGGAGGCGACCGCCGCCAGGACGTCCGTCTCGCGGGGGGTGAGGGAGACGCCGGGGGCCGCGGGGGCCGCGCCCGAGGCCGATTCGAGGCGGCCGCAGACGGCGAGGAGGCGCTCCCGGAGCGCGGGGTCGACGACCTTCGGGGCCAGTTCGCGCAGCTCGCCGTACGCCTGGCGGACCTCCTCCCAGGACGGGCCCGGAGGCGGCGGCGCGAGCAGTTGCCGGACCTCGTCCCGTACCGCCAGCGCCTGCTCCACGTCACGGGCCGCCGCCATCGCCGCGTCGAAGACCCGCTCGCCGATCGGCAGGGACTCCCGCAGCGCCCCGTACAGCACACCGCGCACCTTGCGCCGCACGACCACCGGGACGGCGATCACCGCGCGCAGGCCCTCCGCCGAGACCGGCACGTCGTACTCGTGGGTGATGTGCCGCGACGCCGGGTAGTCCGTGACCGCGCACGGCCGCGACAGCGCCAGGCACTTCCCGCCCAGGCCCGAGCCCGCCGAGATCGCCAGGCCGCGCAGCGCCGGGGTCACCGCCCCGCTCAGCTCCGCGATCCGCACCGTACGGCCCGTGGCCCCCTCCTGGAGCAGCCCGCCGAACACGACGGGCAGCCCGCTGGCGCGCCTCAGCCGCGACAGGGCCGCCCGCAACTCGACCGCTTCCGTCATCTCCGGCACGGAACCACTCCTTCACCCCCGAACGGGGGTAGTGAGACCTGGGTCACCGATTACACGATGTCCGGGACAGGTCCCGCAATGAGGAGGACACATGACGCCCACGAGCGCGACCGGCGCGACGGAGAGGTTCCGGGCCGCCCGGGACTTCCTGCTGCAGCATCGCGAGGACTACGAGACGGCCTACGAGGGCTTCGCCTGGCCCCGCCCCGACCGTTTCAACTGGGCGCTCGAATGGTTCGACGTCATCGCTCGGGACAACGAGCGGACCGCGCTGCACATCGTCGAGGAGGACGGCTCCGAGACGCGGGTGAGCTTCGCGGAGATGTCCGCCCGCTCCAACCGGGTCGCGAACTGGCTCCGCGCCCAGGGCGTCCGCGCCGGCGACCGCATCATCCTGATGCTCGGCAACCAGGTCGAGCTGTGGGAGACCGTGCTCGCCGCGATGAAGCTGCGCGCGGTCCTCATCCCCGCCACCCCGCTCCTCGGCCCCGCCGACCTGCGCGACCGCGTCGACCGGGGCCGCGCCCGGCACGTGATCGTGCGCGCCGAGGACACGGCCAAGTTCGACGACGTCCCCGGGGAGTACACCCGGATCTCGGTCGGCGGGGACGGGGTGAACTGGCTGGGGTACGAGCTCGCCGACCGCGAGTCCGACGTCTTCGAGCCCGACGGCGTCACCCTCGCCGACGACACCCTGATGCTGTACTTCACCTCCGGCACGACCGCCCGCCCCAAGCTGGTCGAGCACACCCACATCTCGTACCCCGTCGGCCATCTCTCGACGATGTACTGGATCGGCCTCAAGCCCGGCGACGTCCACCTCAACATCTCCTCGCCGGGCTGGGCCAAGCACGCCTGGTCCAACCTCTTCGCGCCGTGGAACGCCGAGGCGACCGTCTTCATCCACAACTACACCCGCTTCGACCCGGCCCGCCTCATGGACGAGATGGAGCGCAACGGCGTCACCAGCTTCTGCGCCCCGCCGACCGTGTGGCGGATGCTGATCCAGGCCGACCTCGGCCAGCTGAAGACCCCGCCGCGCGAGGTCGTCGCCGCCGGCGAGCCGCTGAACCCCGAGGTCATCGAGTCGGTGCGGCGCGCCTGGGGCGTCACCATCCGGGACGGCTTCGGCCAGACCGAGACCGCCGTCCAGGTGTCCAACAGCCCGGGCCAGCGGCTGAAGGAGGGCTCCATGGGCCGCCCGAGCCCCGGCTTCCGGGTCACCCTCGTCGACCCGGTGAGCGGCCGGCCGGACGTCGAGGAGGGCGAGATCTGTCTCGACCTCTCCGCCCACCCGGTGGGCCTCATGACCGGCTACCACGGCGACCCGGAGCGCACGGCGGAGGCGATGGCGGGCGGCTACTACCGCACCGGCGACATCGGCTCCCGGGACGCGGACGGCTACATCACGTACATCGGGCGCGCCGACGACGTCTTCAAAGCGAGCGACTACAAGATCTCCCCCTTCGAGCTGGAGAGCGCCCTCCTGGAGCACGAGGCCGTCGCCGAGGCGGCCGTCGTCCCCGCGCCCGACCCGCTGCGGCTCGCCGTCCCCAAGGCGTACATCGTCCTCGCTGCGGGCTGGGAGCCGGGCGAGGAGACCGCGAAGGCCCTGTTCGCCCACTCGCGGGCGGTCCTCGCGCCGTACAAGCGGGTCCGCCGCATCGAGTTCGCCGACCTGCCCAAGACCGTCTCCGGCAAGATCCGGCGCGTCGAGCTGCGCCGGCTGACGGCGGAGGGCGGCGGCAAGGAGTACGTGGAAGGGGACCTCGCGTGACCGGCCCGGCGAAGCACACCCAGGAACTCTCGTACGCGCACGGGGTGTCCGAGACCCCGCTCCTCGGCGACACCATCGCCGACAACCTCGACCGGGCCGTCGCCGCCTGGCCCGACCGGGAGGCGCTCGTCGACGTCCCCACCGGACGCCGATGGACGTACGCGGAGTTCGGCTCGGACGTCGACCGCCTCGCCGGCTCCCTGCTCGGCAGCGGCGTCCGCAAGGGCGACCGGGTCGGCATCTGGGCGGTGAACTGCGCCGAGTGGGTGCTCGTCCAGTACGCCACCGCCCGCATCGGCGCGATCATGGTCAACATCAACCCGGCCTACCGCGCACACGAGTTGGCGTACGTCCTGCGGCAGGCCGGCGTCTCGCTGCTCTTCGCGTCCCTCGCCCACAAGACGAGCGACTACCGGGCGATGGTCGAGCAAGTCCGGCCGGAATGCACGGAGTTGCGCGAGGCGGTCTACTTCGCCGACCCGACCTGGGACGCGCTGCTCGCCCGTACGCCCGGGGAGCTGCGCCCGGAGCCGCTCTCCTGCGACGAGCCCGTCAACATCCAGTACACCTCGGGGACGACGGGCTTCCCGAAGGGAGCCACGCTCTCCCACCACAACATCCTCAACAACGGGTATTTCGTGGGCGAGATGATCGCCTACAGTGAGCAGGACAGAATCTGCATTCCTGTCCCGTTCTATCACTGTTTCGGCATGGTCATGGGAAATCTCGCGGCCACTTCACACGGCGCCTGCATGGTGATCCCGGCCGCCTCCTTCGACCCCGCCGCCACCCTGCGGGCGGTCCAGGAGGAGCGCTGCACCTCCCTCTACGGGGTGCCGACGATGTTCATCGCCGAGCTGAACCTCCCCGACTTCGCCGCGTACGACCTCTCCACGCTCCGCACCGGGATCATGGCGGGCTCGCCGTGCCCGGTCGAGGTGATGAAGCGGGTCGTCGCGGAGATGAACATGGCGGAGGTGTCGATCTGCTACGGCATGACCGAGACCTCCCCCGTCTCCACCCAGACCCGCCGCGACGACGACCTGGAGCGCCGCACCGGCACGGTCGGCCGGGTCATGCCCCACGTCGAGGTGAAGGTCGTCGACCCGGCGACCGGACTCACCGTGGGGCGCGGCACGGCGGGGGAGCTGTGCACCCGCGGCTACAGCGTGATGCTCGGCTACTGGGACGAGCCGGAGAAGACCGCCGAGGCGATCGACCCCGGCCGCTGGATGCACACCGGGGACCTCGCGGTCATGCGGGACGACGGCTACGTGCAGATCGTCGGCCGCATCAAGGACATGATCATCCGGGGCGGTGAGAACGTGTACCCGCGCGAGATCGAGGAGTTCCTCTACGGACACCCCAAGATCGCGGACGTCCAGGTCGTCGGCGTCCCCGACGAGCGGTACGGCGAGGAGATCCTGGCCTGCGTGATCCCGCGCGACCCCGCCGACCCGCCCACCCTGGACGAGGTCACCGCCTTCTGCCGGGACCGGCTCGCCCACTACAAGATCCCGCGCAGGGTGGAGATCCTCACCGAGTTCCCCATGACGGTGAGCGGCAAGGTGCGGAAGGTGGAGCTCCGGCAGACGTACAGCTCCTAGGGTCTGTTGTCGGACAGGCAGACAGGGCCTAGATCACCTCCCGGCGCATGCAGACGCGGGGCCAGACCGACAGGCCGTGGGCCGCCTCGGCCCGGCTGATGGCGCGCAGCCCCTCCGTGAGCGCCGGGTCGGAGTCGGTGAGCGGGCGGAAGCCGAGCCGCGTGTAGTACGGGGCGTTCCACGGCACTTCCGTGAAGGTCGTCAGGGTCAGGGCCGCGAGGCCCTGCTCCCTGGCGGCCGCCGCGAGGTGCTCGATCAGCGCCCGGCCCACGCCCCGGCGGGCGGCGTCCGGGTGCACCGACACCTGCTCGATGTGGGCGGCGCCGTCGACGGTGTCGGCGAGCAGGTACGCGACCGGGCGGTCGGCGGCGTCCACCGCCACCCACGCCCGGCCCGCACGGCGGTACGTCTCCAGGACGTCCAGCGGCAGCGGGTCGTCGTCGGCGATCGCCGCCATGCCGAGAGTACGGAACGGCTCGCCCGCCGCCCGTTCGATGTCCTGGAGCAGCGGGAGTTCGGCCGGAGCGGCCGCTCTGATGCGCATACGTCAGTATGGCGCGGGCTCAGCGCGGTGGACCGTCCGGCGTCGGTGGCCGGCTCCGGCCGTCCTCCGGGGGACGGTCGAGCAGGCCGCCCTCGCGCGAGAAACGGGGCAGGAACAGGGCCAGGGCCGGGTCGCCGTACAGCGCCACGTACAGCTGCACGAGCCCGCCGTCCGTCACCTCGCGGCGGTGCGCCGGCAGCGGATACCGCTCCCGCAGGCCGGCCAGGAGCCGCCGCGCCGCCCTCGTCGTGTCCGGCAGGCGCAGCAGCGCCACCGCCGCCAGGACCGGCGGGACCCCGGCCGCGAGGGCCCCGGCGAGGGCCGGCCCCGAGGCCCCCGTCACGAACGGCCCTCCCAGCGCCGTCAGCGGTACGCACCCCAGCAGCACCCGGGCCGCCCACAGGCGCGCGAGCGACCGGAGCAGCCCCGCCCGGCGCAGCTCGCGGCGCAGCGCGTCCACCGCCCGCCGTGCCTCGGGGCGCAGCGCGAGCGTCCGCAGTGCGAGGGCCCGGTGCAGCGCTCCGTGCACGCCCAGCTGTACGGGGTCCCGTGTGCGGCCCGGTCCGCCATTGGCCCGAATCGTATGTTTGCGGCCCGCCGCGACCGCCCCGCGCTGGTGCAGCGCCACCAGGGCGACGGTGACGGCCGCCCGCCGCCCGCCCCGCAGCAGCGCGAGGGCCTGCGGCGCGGGCACGGCGGCCGCCCCGGTCTCCTCGCTGCGGGTTCCGCCGCTTCTCAACAGCAGGGCGGCGAGCAGGAGTTCACCCCAGACCGCCCCGATGAACCACCACGTCCCCGTCGACATGACACCCACCCCCCGAGGGTGTTGTGCCCGGCGGAGCGTGATCGTCACGCGTGAATGGCCGATTTCGGATGCCGAGGAGTTGTGTGGGCACTCCGGACGGCCTCCGCGGTCAGGCGCCGCCCGCCGCCAGGTCGTCCGCCGCGTCGTTGACCGGCTGCGGGGTGCCCGTCAGGTCGAGCACGAAGAGCGGAAGCCCGACCTCGGCGGCGCGCGAGCGGGCCTCCGGGGTGTAGCCCGCGAGCGAGAAGAACACGCTCACCGTCGCGGTGCTCAGCCCGTTGAGCCAGAGGCACTCGACGGCCCGCAGCCCCGTGGGCCGGGTGCTCGGGTCGACCTGGGCGACCAGGCCGGGCGCCCGCAGGTCCACGCCGGACGAGGGGCGCTCCTCGGGCTGGACGACGTCCCTGAAGCCCAGCCACCGGAGGTACCCGGCCGCCGCCGCGACCGCGTCCCGCGAGGTCCGGATCGTCACGGGCCGGAAGGCCCCGCGCAGCGGAGCCGGGCGCGGGGCGGTGACCGGCAGCGGGAGGTGCACGGGGTACCGCTCGGCGAAGGTACGCGGCCCCGCGGAGCCGGCCTCGTCCGCGCGCGGCGCGGCCGGGCCGGGCTCGTCCGCCCTGCCGGCCCCGCCCCGCGCCGTGGGCCCCGGCCCGAACCACGGGGACCCGGACTCCACAGGCCGCGGCGGCGCCCCACCGGCGGATGCCTCGGTCCCGGGCCGCGCCCCGGGACCGCGAGGCGGGCCGGGCAGCTCCGGGGACGGCGTGGTGGACGGGGGCGCGGCGGACGGTGGTGGGGAGGACGGGGATGGGGAGGACGGTGGTGGGGAGGACGGTGGCGTCGGCGCCGGGGGCGGAAGCGGCGCCCCGAAGCCCGCGCCCTGCCCCGACACGGCCCCGGCCGCCCCGCCCGGCGCGGCCGAGCCGCCCCCGATCGCACCACCTGAGCCGCCCCCGCCGACCCCGGCCGCACCACCCGAGCTGCCCCCGCCGGTTCCGGCCACGCCCCCGGGCGGGCCGGCCGCCCGGCCGCCCGCCCCCGCACCGCTCCCGTCCGCCGCCCCCGCACCGCTCCCGTCCGCCGCCCCCGCACCGCTCCCGTCCGCCGCCCCCGCCTCCGTAC
>NZ_JBSHDU010000041.1:0-79044 GCF_053616475.1 Streptomyces sp. NPDC055815
TCGCAGGACCGCTCGTCCCCACCGGCGACGTCCCGCCCGCGCCGCCCGCCGAGCCGCTGGCCCTCGCGGGCGATGCCCCGGTCGTGCCGGCCGCCGGACCGCTGGCCCTCGCGGGTGACGCGCCGCCGCCCGCTGAGCCGCTGGCCCTCGCGGGCGACGCCCAGGTCGCGCCGCTCGCCGGACCGCCCGTCTCCACTGGCGACGCCCCGGTCGTGTCAGCCGCCGAGCCGCTCGTCCCCACCGGCGACGCCCCGGTCGCGCCGGTCGCCGGACCGCCCGTCGAGCCCCCAGCCCCCGCGGGCGAGGCCCCGGCCGCCCCGCCCCCCGTACCCCCCGCCCCCACCAGCGACGTCCCGGCCGCCGAGCCCGGATGGGTGGTCGTCGAGCGGCGGGTGCTTGCTGCCCTGCGGGAGTGCGGGCATCGGCCGCGGGTGGCTGTTGCCGCTCGGGGGCTCTCCCTCAGCGGCGAGCACGGCGCCCTCTGGCTGGCCGTCGGGCTCGTGGCCGCCGCCCTCGACCGTCCCCGCCGTCGTGACTGGCTGCGCGGTACCGCCCTCGTCGCCACCGCGCACCTCGCCAGCATGGGAGTCAAGCGGCTCGTACGGCGGCCCCGGCCGGCCCCGGGCACGTACGAGCCCCTGGTCCGTACGGCCGGCCGGCACTCCTTCCCCAGCTCCCACGCCACCTCCTCCGCCGCCGCGGTCGTCGCCTTCGGCGTGCTCCATCCGACCGCCGGCCGGCTCGCCGCCCCCGTGGCCGGCGCGATGTGCCTCTCCCGTCTGGTCGTCGGCGTCCACTACCCGAGCGACGTCGCCGTCGGCGCCCTCCTCGGCGCCGCCACCGCCGCCGCGGGCCGCCGCTTCCTGGCCCCGCCCGCCGCCTCCGCGCCCCCCACGCGCGCGCGTGGGGAGGTCCGCTCGTGAGCGAGAGGGCCGGAGCCGCCGCCCTCCTCGACGCCCCCGCCGTGGTCCCGCACGCCCCCGCGCACCGGCGCGGTGGGCGAGTCCTCGGGCTCGTCCGGACCGCGCGCCCCCGGCAGTGGGTCAAGAACGTCCTCGTCCTCGCCGCCCCCGCCGCCGCCGGGCGCCTCGGCTCCTGGCAGACCGGCGCCCGGCTCGCCCTCGTCTTCGCCCTCTTCACGGCCGCCGCCTCCGCCGTCTACCTCCTCAACGACGCCCGCGACGCCGAGGCCGACCGTGCCCACCCCGCCAAGTGCCGCCGCCCCGTGGCCTCGGGGCAGGTGTCCGCCGCCCTCGCCGCCGGCACCGGGATCCTCCTCGGCCTCGGCTCCGCCGTCGCCGCCGCGCTCCTGTGCGGCCCGCTGACCGCCGCCCTGCTCGTCGCGTACCTCGGCATGCAGGTCGCGTACTGCGTCCGCCTCAAACACGTCCTCGTCGTCGACCTCGCCGTCGTCGCCACCGGCTTCCTCATGCGGGCGATGATCGGCGGCGTCGCGCTCGGCATCCCGCTCTCCCGCTGGTTCCTCATCACGACCGGGTTCGGCGCGCTCTTCATGGTCGCCGCCAAGCGGTACTCCGAGGCCGTCCAGATGGAGGGCACCGACGGCGCCACGCGCGCGCTGCTCACCCAGTACACGACCGGGTACCTCCGCTTCGTCTGGCAGCTCGCCGCCGGCGCCGCCGTCCTCGGCTACTGCCTGTGGGCCCTGGAAGCGGGCCCGGTGGAGACGTCCCTGCCGTGGCGTCAGCTCTCCGTCGGCGCCTTCGTCCTCGGAGTCCTCCGGTACGCCGTCTTCGCCGACCGCGGGGCGGCCGGCGCGCCCGAGGACGTCGTGCTGCGCGACCGGCCGCTCGCCGTCATCGGTCTCGCATGGGCCGCGCTGTACGGGATGTCGGTCGCGGGTCTGTGAGTCCGGGCAGGAGATTCTCGTAACCGGGCGATCCGACCACCCGGGTGATCCGACGGCGCGAGGAGTGGACGTACGACATGGACTGGCTGAGCAAGCTCCCCGTCATCGGCCCGTGGGTGACCCGCTTCATGCGGACCCACGCCTGGCACGCGTACGAGACCCTCGACGAGGCCCACTGGACCCGGCTCGCCGCCGCGATCACCTTCGTCTCCTTCATCGCCCTCTTCCCGCTGATCACGGTCGCCGCCGCGATCGGCGCCGCGCTCCTCACGCCGGAGCAGCTCGACCGGATCGAGGAGAAGATCAGCGACCAGGTGCCCGGCATCTCCGACCAGCTCGACATCGCCGGGCTCGTCGCCAACGCCGGCACCATCGGGCTCGTCGCCGGCGTCGTCCTCCTCGTCACCGGCGTCAGCTGGATCGGCTCCATGCGCGAGTGCCTGCGCGCCGTCTGGGGGCTGGACGACGTCGAGGGCAACCCGTTCCTGCTCAAGGGCAAGGACGGGCTGATCCTCCTCGGCCTCGGCGGCGTCGCGATCGGCTCGCTCGCCGCGTCCTGGCTCGGCTCCACCGCCGTCGGCTGGTCCGCCGACCGGCTCGGCATCTCCGGCGAGGGCGCGGGCGGCGTGCTGCTCCAGGGAGCCGCCGTCCTCGTCGCCGTCGTCGCCGACTTCCTGATCCTGCTGTACGTGCTGACGCTGCTGCCGGGCGTCGAACCGCGCCGCCGCGACCTGGTGGTGGCGGCGCTGATGGGCGCGGTCGGCTTCGAGCTGCTGAAGCTGCTGCTCGGCGGCTACATGAAGGGGGTCGCGGCGAAGTCGATGTACGGGGCGTTCGGCGTGCCGGTCGCCCTGCTCCTCTGGATCAACTTCACCGCGAAGCTGCTGCTCTTCTGCGCCGCGTGGACGGCTACGGAGTCACGTCGGGGGAAGACGGGGACGACCCCGGACGGTCAGGAGTCCCCTGAGGGTCCCGAGGCTTCTCAAGGTCCTCGGTCTCCTGAGTCTCCTGAGTCTCCTGAGTCTCCTCAAGGCCCTCGGAACGGCGGCGGCGCGCCGCCCCCGCGGCCAGCGGCCAGCGGCGGTTGACCAGGAAGACGGCCGCGGCCAGGAGGACGAGGACGCCGCCCGCCACGGCGAGGGCGATCCCGATCCCGCCGGACTTCTGGGCGGCCGCCGCGTGGACGGCCTCCTTCGGGGCGTTCTTGCCGGGCGCCGGCGCCGTCCCGTCGTCGGGGCCGGCGGACGCCGTGCGCTCCGAGCGCGGCGGCACCAGTTCACCGACCGGCGTCACCTTCCCGGCGGCCGCGAAGCCCCAGTCGAGCAGCCGGGCGGCCTCCAGGTAGACCGCGTGCTGCTCCTTCGACGAGGGGTTCATGACGGTGACGAGCAGGACCTTGCCGTTGCGCTCGGCGACTCCCGTGAAGGTCGCGCCCGCGTGCGTCGTGTTTCCGTTCTTGACCCCGGCGATGCCCTGGTACGGGGCGACGCCGATGTCACCGGTGAGGAGCCGGTTGGTGTTCTGGATCTCGAAGGTGCCGCGCTTCTTGCCCGGCTTGGCCTCGCCGGGGAAGGCGGCGCGGGGCGTGGAGGCGTACTCGCGGAAGTCGTCCTTCCGCATGCCGTTGCGGGCGATGAGCGTCAGGTCGTACGCGGAGGAGACCTGGCGCGGGGCGTCGTAGCCGTCCGGGGAGACCACGTAGGTGTCGAGGGCCTGGAGGTCGGCCGCGTGGTCGTTCATGTCCGCGACGGTCTGGTTGAGACCGCCGTTCATGCTGGTCAGCACGTGGACGGCGTCGTTGCCGGAGCGGAGGAAGACCCCGAGCCACAGATCGCGGACGCTGTAGGTCTGCTTCTCCTTGATGCCGACCAGGCTGGAGCCCGCCCCGATGCCGGCCAGGTCCTGGTTGGTGACCAGGTGGTTCTCCGTCTTGTTGGGGAACTTCGGCAGCAGGGTGTCCGCGAAGAGCATCTTCAGCGTGGAAGCCGGGGCGAGCCGCCAGTGCGCGTTGTGCGCGGCGAGGATCTGGCCGCTCTCCGCGTCCGCGACGATCCAGGAACGGCCCGACAGCTCCTTCGGCAGCACCGGGGCACCGGGCAGCAGCTGCACCTGCGTCCCCGGCTTGCCGAGCAGCGCACCACCGACACCGGACATCACGGCGGGAGGCTTGGGCTGCTTGTCCTTCCCGTCCTTTCCGTCCGCATAAGCCGAGGGCGCGGCGGTGACGAGCGGCAGGAGCACGGCAGCGGCGACCGCCCAAGCGGTCTTCTTCGAAGCAGACACGGTCGAGAACGTACAGGTACGCCCGAGCGACACGAACCCCGGCAGGCGGTTCGGTCGCGCTCGTCCACCCGGAAGCGGGGGCCGTGGGACGGACGGTGATACTGGGGTCATGAAGCTCAGCCGCCGTGTCTCCTGGTTCCTGCTCGCGTTCGGCGTGTGGTCCTGGTTCATCTGGGTCACCTTCGTCAAGAACCTCTGGAACGACGGGAGCGGCCTCGCCTTCGACGACGCGGGCGACCCGACGGCCTACTTCTGGGTTCATCTGCTGCTTGCCGTCACGTCCTTTGTCCTGGGGACGGTGATCGGCGTGATCGGGTTGCGCGGGGTGCGTGCCGCGCGTCGCGCGGACGCCTAGAAGAGGGGTTACGGGGGCGTGGTCGTCTTTCTGCTGGTCCTGGTCGTGGTGCTCGCGCTGCTCGGCGCGGTGCACTGGTACGTGTGGCGGCGTCTGGTGCGCGACGTCACGGCGCCCGGCGGGCTGCCGCGCCGGCTCGGTACGGCCGCCGTCATCGCCCTGCCGCTGCTCTCGATCGCGGCCCTGGTCTCCTCGCGGGCGGGCGTGCCCTTCCCGCTCCAGCAGGCGGTCGCCTGGCCCGGCTTCCTCTGGCTCGCCGTGCTCCTGTACCTGGTCCTGGCGCTGCTGGTCGGCGAGGCCGTCCGGCCGCTCCTGCGCGCCTGGCTGGGACGACGTGCGGCGGAGCCCGTGGCCGAGCCCGAGCCCGAGCCCGTGCCCGTACCCACGTCCGTGACCGCGCCCGCCGACCAGCCCGAGCCGACCGAGCGCCCCGAGCCGACCGAGCGCCCCGACCAGCCCGAGCCGACCGAGCGCCCCGACCAGCCCGAGCCGACCGACCAGCCCGAGCCGACCGAGCAGCCCGAGTCGGCCGAGCAGCCCCAGCCCGCCCGGCCCGACCCCCTCGGGCCCTCCCGGCGGCTCTTCGTTTCCCGGGTCGTCGCCGGGTCCGCCGCCGCCGTCGCCCTCGGGACCGTCGGGTACGGCACGTACGGGGTGCTGCGCGGGCCCCGGGTCAAGCGGGTCACCGTCCCGCTCGCCAAGATCCCGCGCGCCGCGCACGGTTACCGGATCGCCGTCGTGTCCGACATCCACCTCGGGCCGATCCTGGGCCGCGCCCACACCCAGCGGATCGTGGACTCGATCAACGCCGCCCAGCCCGATCTGATCGCGGTCGTCGGCGACCTCGTCGACGGCACCGTCGAGAACCTCGGCCCGGCCGCCGAGCCGCTCGCCCGGCTCCGCGCCCGGCACGGCTCCTTCTTCGTGACCGGCAACCACGAGTACTTCTCGGGCGCCGACGCCTGGGTCGACCACGTCCGGGAACTCGGCCTGCGTCCGCTGCGCAACGCGCGCGTGGAGATCCCGGCCGGCTTCGACCTCGCAGGCGTCGACGACGTCGCCGGGGAGAGCGAGGGCCATGGCCCCGACTTCGGGCGGGCCCTCGGCGACCGCGACCGGGCCCGCGCCGCGGTGCTCCTCGCGCACCAGCCGATCGTCATCCATGACGCCGTACGCCACGGGGTGGACCTGCAGCTCTCCGGCCACACCCACGGCGGCCAGCTCTGGCCCGGCAACTACCTCGCCGAACTGGCCAACCCGACCGTCGCCGGGCTCGAACAGTACGGGGACACCCAGCTGTACGTGTCCCGGGGCGCGGGCGCCTGGGGGCCGCCGGTGCGGGTCGGGGCGCCCTCCGACATCACGATCGTCGAACTCGCCTCGAAACAGGCCTGAACGGAAGGTGTCACTCCCCGCGCCGGGACCGATACGTGCTGCTCATCGACTTAAATTCTCATATCCCGGACATATACCTGTGGTGTGAAAGTTTTCTCTTCCACTTGTGAAACCCGTGTGATGGGATGCAGCCATCGCGACGGTTCCGGGGGCCGTCGCATCAGGGGTGGTATCCGAAAAAAGGAAGCACGGCAATGCGGTCGACGGTCCGTCTGCGGATCCTCATCACTTGTGGAGTACTGGTGGCCGCCGGAGTGGGGGGCTGGCAACTCCTGCCCTCCGACGGCGAGCGGACCGACCCGATCACCGTCGGCACGACCGACGAGGTGACCTCGCTCGACCCGGCCGGCGCCTACGACGCCGGCTCCTGGGCCATGTACAGCAACGTCTTCCAGTCGCTGCTGACGTTCAAGCCGGGCCTGAGCCAGCCGGTCCCGGACGCCGCCGAGAGCTG
This sequence comes from Streptomyces sp. NPDC055815, assembly GCF_053616475.1. NCBI lineage: Bacteria > Bacillati > Actinomycetota > Actinomycetes > Kitasatosporales > Streptomycetaceae > Streptomyces > Streptomyces sp. NPDC055815. The sequence goes on from NZ_JBSHDU010000041.1 coordinate 6,358, forward strand.
CAAGTTCGTGGGCACCCGGCTCACCACGTACCAGTGCACGCTCCGCGACGACCTCTCCTTCGCCGGTGGCCGCAAGATCACCGCCGAGGACGTCAAGTACTCCTTCGAGCGGATGCTGCACATCAAGACGGACGTCGGTCCGCAGCCGCTCTTCCCGACCCTGAAGAACGTCTCGGCCGAGGGCCGTACGGTCACCTTCCACCTGAGCGGCCGCGACGCCACGTTCCCGCTGAAGGTGGCCACGGGCGCCGGCTCGATCGTGGACAAGGACCAGTACCCGGCCGACAGGCTGCGCACGGGCACCGCGGTGGACGGCTCGGGGCCGTACGTCCTCAAGGAGTACAAGGAGGGCGAGTCCGCCCGCCTGGAGCCCAACCCCCGGTACAGGGGCGCCATCAGCAAGGCCGGCCACACGGTCCTCGTGAAGTACTTCGGCCAGTCCGAGGACCTCGCCAAGGCCTGGAAGGCGAAGGAGGTCCAGGTGACGCACCGCCAGCTGCCGCCGGCCTTCCTCTCCACCCTGGACACCAAGGACGGGACCCGGGTCACCGAGGCGGAGAGCGCCGAGATCCGCAACCTCAACTTCAACGTCCGGCCCGGCTCGCCCATGGCGGACAAGGCCGTACGACAGGCCGTCGCCGCCGTCCTCGACCGCCCGGCGATCACCACGGGCGCCTACAAGGGCACGGTCGAGCCGCTGTACTCCCTCATCCCGCAGGGCTTCGTCGGCCACAGCACCGCCTTCTTCGACGTCTACCCGGAGCCGGACGCGAAGAAGGCCAAGAGCCTCCTGAGGGCGGCCGGGGTCAAGACGCCGGTGAAGTTCACCTACGGCTTCCGCAAGGACGCCACCTACGCCGCCGAGGCCGCCGAGGTCAAGCGGCAGCTGGAGGAGACCGGCCTCTTCGAGGTCAAGGTCGTCGAGGCCGACTGGCAGAGCTTCCAGAAGGGGTACGCGAAGGGCAGCTACGACGCCTACCCGGTCGGCTGGCTCCCCGACTTCCCCGACTCCGACAGCTTCACCGCGCCGCTCGTCGGCACCGCGAACACCCTGCACAACGGCTTCTCCAGCAAGCGGATCGACAGCCTGATCGCCTCGACGCAGCAGTACAGCGACCGGGCCCGGGCGACGGGCGACTTCAAGGAGATCCAGGACGAGGTCGCCTCCGACGTCCCGCTCGTCCCGCTGTGGCAGAAGAAGGACTACGTCCTGTCCACGGAGGCGGTCACCGGCTCCCAGTACCTGACGGACGGCACGGGCATCTGGCGCCTGTGGGAGCTCAGCTGGATCTGAGGATCCCCCGGGAGGCCTCTCAGGAGGTCTCCTGCGGCTTCGGGCTCGCCTTCTTCTTGGGCTTGCCCGAGGCCGCCATTCCGGCCGCCGTCGGCATGAAGTCGGAGAGCAGCTCGTGCGTCTCCTTGACCAGTGGCCGCAGGATCCGGAAGCGGGAAAGCGAGATCGCGCGGGCGGTGACCGGCGCGAGGCGCTCCACCAGGCGGCGGCTGTTCGCCGCGCCCTCCGAGCGGTCGTACACCCAGAACAGCACGAGGCCCATCTGCTGGAGCCACAGCAACTGCGGGAGGGCTTCCTTCAGTTCGGGGTCGACCTTGACCGTGGCTCCGGAGATGACCCGCCGGTGCACCTCGATCGCGGCCTCGCGCGGGCCCTCCGACTCGGGGGAGAAGGGGCTGAGCGGGCTGTCCGGGTCGGCGGCGTTCTTGAAGAACTGGGCCGCGAACTCGTGGTACGGCTCCGCGATGTCGAGCCAGCCGAGGTAGACCCCGCGGATCCGGGCGGTGAGGTCCTTCTCGGGGCCGGTCAGGATGGGCTCGACGGCCGCCTGGTGCTCCTCGGCGATCCGGTCGTAGAAGCCCTGGACGAGGTGCTCCTTGGAGGAGAAGTAGTAGTACGCGTTGCCGACGGAGACCCCGGCCTCCTGGGCGATGGCCCGCATCGTCGTCTTGTCGTAACCGCGCTCCTTGAACAGCCGGAGCGCGGTTTCGAGGATGAGCGTGCGGGTCTGCTCGCTCTTGGGGGCCTTCTTCTCTTCCGTCACGGACCCGAGCCTAACCGGGCGGACCGGGCACCTCGCAGTGCCCGCCCTCGCAGGACCGGTCGTCAGGACCCGGCCCCTTGAGGGCCTCGCGCCATTTCGCGGCCGCCAGGACGGTCGCCCGGGCGAAGGGCTGTCCGGCGGGGGTGGAGAGCCAGTGGGCCTTGGCCCGGTGGTCGGCCAGGGCCCAGAGGCAGACGATCCAGGCGGAGGTCTCCCGGTAGACCTGGCCCCGGTCCCCGATCACGGTGATCTCCCGCAGGGTCGCGGCGTGGTCGAGGGCCGGGAAGAGGCGCTGTGCCTGCTGCGATCCCGCGGGTACGAAATCGAGCGGGACGAGCTGCCGCTGGCGCAGCAGCCAGTGCCTGAGGTGCACGCAGAGCGGGCAGTCGGCGTCGTACAGCACGGTCAGGCGTCCCACGGGGGTCGTGGGCCTCGCCGGGGCCGGCGCCACGGTCAGGCCTGCGGCGCGGGCGGGGCCCAGGGGCCGCCCTTGGGGGTCGCGGTCCAGCCCTGCGGGCCGACCGGGGGCACCTGTTCGCGCTCCATGACCCCGCGGCGGCGGATCTTGTTGAGCACGTACACGTTGCCGAGGTGCATGACGCCGAGGACGAGCAGGACCACTCCGAGCTTGACGGAGAGGGCCTCGAAGAGTGCCCGGGCGTCGAGGACGGCGGCGTCCTGGCTCAGGTAGAGGGCGACGAAGCCGAAGTTGACGAGGTAGAAGCCGACCACGAGGAGGTGGTTGACGGCGTCCGCGAGCTTCTCGTTCCCGTGCAGGACGTCGGAGAGGAAGATCCTTCCGTTGCGGCTGAGCGTGCGGGCGACCCAGACGGTGAGGGCCACGCTGATCAGCAGGTAGACGATGTACGCGACGACAGTGAGGTCCATGCCCCACCCTCCCTTGAACGCGTTCAAAAGCTGGCGGTCATGACTGTAGACCTCCTCTTGAACGTGTTCAAGTCGCTTGGGTGAGGGATGCCGGGCGGAGTGTCGGACGGGGTGCCCGGTGGGGTGCCCCGTGGGGTGCCTCAGAGGGTGCCCGGTGGCCTGCCTAATGGGGTGGCCCGGCGTCGGCTCCGCGCTTAGGGTCGGCGGGTGACGCTCTCTCATGACCTGGCCGGCACCGGCCCCTCGACCGTCGTCCTGCTGCACTCCGGGGTCTGCGACCGCCGCATGTGGGACGGGCAGTTCCACGCGCTGGCCGAGGCGGGGCACCGTGTCGTCCGCTGCGACCTCCGCGGCTTCGGCGACAGCCCGATCGACGCCCCGCACACCCACGCCGAGGACGTACGCGCCCTCCTCGACCACCTCGGCGCCGAACGCGCCGTCGTCGTCGGCTCCTCCTTCGGCGGCCGCGTCGCCCTCGAACTCGCCGCCCTCCACCCCGGCCGCGTCTCCGCCCTCGCGCTCCTGGGCCCCGCGATGCCCGGCATGGCACCGAGCCCGGAGCTGCGCGCCTGGGGCGCCCGCGAGGACGCCCTCATCGAGGCGGGCGACCTCGACGCCGCCGTCGAGCTCAACGTCGACACCTGGCTGGGCCCGGAGGCCTCGGAGGCCGCCCGCGCCCTCGTACGGGACGGGCAGCGGCGCGCCTTCGACCTCCAGCTCGCCGCCCCCGAGGAGCACCACCCCGTCGCCGCCGAGGTCGGCCGCGACGACCTCGCCCGGATCCAGGCCCCCGCCCTCGTCGCCGTCGGCGCCCACGACCTGGCCGACTTCCGGGCCGTCGCCGACGAGCTCGGAGACCTCCTGCCCGCCGCGCGCCGCGTCGACCTCGACTGGGCCGGCCACCTCCCCGCCCTGGAACGCCCCGACGAGACGGCCCGGTTGCTCCTCTCCTTCCTCTCCCAGCTCCCCGAGCTCAGCCCCGGCGTATCTGCGCGGTGATCGTCGCGTCGGTGATCCGGTCGTCGGCGGCGAGCAGCAGCGCCTTCGACAGGATCACCGACAGCAGCCCGCCGTCCTCCTCGAACGGCAGGAACACCTTCCCCCGGTCCCGGGAACGGTCGGTCACGATGCACAGATAGCTGTCGTCCGGCTCCATCAGCACGTTCCCCGAGCCCAGATGGATCCGGTACGCCCGCAGCTCGCCCCGCACCCGCAGGAACCGGTCGGTCAGCTCCACCCGGTCCGCGATCCGGGTCCTGGGCAGCAGCCGGGCCAGCGTCTCGCGCCGGATCAGCGCCGACTCCGTGAGCGCACCGAACGACCAGCTCTCCCAGTACCCGTCGTACGCCCGGTCCTCCCCGCGGTCCCGCCAGTTCGGGTCCGCCCCGATCGACGCCACCCCCACGAACAGGTCGACGTCCCGCAGCGCCTCCGAGAGCAGCAGCGCCGGCACGCCGGAGAGCGCGACCGCCTCCCAGTCGCCCCGCGCGCCCGTTCTCCGCTCGAACCGCACCTGGTCCGTGGAGCAGAGCCGGGCCACCCCGTCCCGGCTCGCGCCCTCGTCGACCAGCTCCACGAAGAACCGGGCCCGCCAGCGCGCCCCCTCGCCGGCCGGCAGCTCGCCCGGGGCGGGCAGCTCCTTCACCAGCTCCGAGGACCAGCCCTCCGAGAAGTACCCCAGGTGGTTCCCCGTCCAGCCGCGCTCGGTCATCAGCGCCCGCGCCTGCCCGTACCGCAGGACGTGCCCCGCGAAGCGGTTGGAGTACGAGCCGGTCACGAGCTCCGCCGGAGTCAGCGGGTACACCTCGCGGAACACCTGCTTGAACGGCTGGCGCTCCTCCCGCTCCGTCACCGCCGTCCGCCAGGCGGAGACCTCCTCGCCGCCGGCCCGCAGCGGATGCCACAGCCGCAGCCGGGCGCCCGGACCGACCGGACGGGCCGTCCCGTCCTCGGCCGCGAGCGCCCAGCCGCCGCCGGTGCGCTCCGGCAGGCCCGCCGTCCACGGCTCCTCGGCGTCCTCCGTGACCTCCCAGAGCAGGGCGCGGGCCAGCGCCCCCGTCACCGGATGGTCGACGTAGTACCGCTGCCAGTCCGCCGCCGCCCAGGTCGTCCCCGCCGCGAGGTGCTCCTCAAGGCGCGACCGCTCGGCGGCGACCAGCCGCTTCAGCTCCTTGAGCCCGGCCCTGACCTCCTTCAACTCCTCGGCGCGGGACTCCCGGACCTCCTTCGGCGCCGTCTTCAGGAGCCTCCCCTCCGGGCCCCTGAACGACAGCACGACCGTGCCCGGCTCCCGTACCGACAGCTCCGCCGTGTACGCCCCGAGCGGCGCCTCCCGGGCCCCGCGCCCGTCCAGGCCGAGCGTGGGGACCCCGCGCTCGCGGAGCATCGACGGGGTGAGCCCGGCGCGGGCGGCGACCGCCTCAAGGGCCTTGGCGATGCCCTTGTTCACCGTCCGGTTCTTCACGGTCTTCGGCAGCCGTCCGAGCCACTGCACGGCCTCCTCGCCCCGGGCGCCCCCGCACTCCCCGAGCACCGCGACGGCGGTGGTGGCCAGTGTCTGGCTGCGGCAGAACCCGCCGGAACCGCCGGTCCCCGTCCCCGCGTTCACGGCCACGGCCCCGACGAGCGGAACGACCCACTGGGCGTCGATGTCGAGCGCGGCCCACAGGAGCCCGCGGACCAGGGAGGTGTTGGTGTCGCCGGCGAGACCCCAGTCGACCTGATGCCACGGGTTGCGGTCCGACACCCGGTGCTCGGGCTGCGCGGCGATCCCCTCCAACAGCCGCCGCACCACCTCCGCCCCCTGCTCGGTCTCCCCGAGCAGGGCCCCCGCCTTCCGGCGCCACGCCCGCGTCGCCCTGGGCTTGTCCAGGAGGACACAGTGGGCGAGGAAGGCCGCCACGCCCGCCTCCGCCAGCAGCTCCCCGTGCGTCGCGCGCATCGCCGGGCCGTATGCGTCGAGGTCGTCGAGGACCTGCCGGGGCAGCCGGCCGGGCACCACCGGCACCTCGCGGCGCAGCAGGACGTCCATCAGGTTGCGTATCCCCACGTACTCTTCGCTCCGGTAGACGTAGTGGGACTCGGCGATCCGCTGCAGCGCCCGCACCCGGGGCCGGTCGAAGTCCTCGGCCTGCGCGGCCGCCGCCAGGGCGATGGGCACCAAGGTCAGGAACACGCCGTGGAGTTCATGCGGGGCGAGCTCCGCGTCCTTCCCCAGGAGCCGCGCGAGCAGCAGGTCCGCCTCGCCCGTGGTCCAGCCCAACTCCTGCTCCGCCAGCGCGGCGAGGGCCGGCGCGACAGGGCGCGCGTCGCCGCGGCACGCCCGCAGGTGCAGTGCGAGCGCGCTCTCCCTGCGGCCGGCCGTGCCCAGGGACGCGAGCAACTCGCCGACCGCTCCCGGTCCTTCCGTGACCTCGCGCGCCAGTGCCTCGTCCAGCCTGCTCTCCAGGCTCGTGATCCCCACCATGCAGACGACGGTAGAGGACCCCACTGACAGTGCTAGGCGGCGAACCGCCGCACCCCCGGCACCAGGGCCGTCCCCGCGCAGCACCCGCCGACCACCACCGCGGCCACCAGCAAGGGCACTTCGGGGCCCCACGTCGAGGCGGCGAGCGGGGCCAGGGTGTAGCCCAGGGGCATCGCGGCGAGGGAGAGCAGCCAGTCGTACGAGGTGACCCGGGCGAGTGCGTGCTCGGGCACGGCGCGCTGGACGGCGGTCTCCCAGACGGGGGACAGGAAGCCGAGGCCCGCCTGCGCGAGCCCGTACGCCGCGATCGTCACCGGCGCGGGCGCGGCGAGGGCGAGCAGCACCAGCGGCAGCGCGTACGTGGCGAGGCCGAGGTTCGCGGTCAGGACCGGGCGCCGGGGGCTGACCCGGTCGGAGAGCAGTGCCCCGAGGAGGTAGCCGACGGCGCCGACCTGGAGGAGGACGACCCAGGTGGTGCCGCCGCCGAGCCGCTGCACGGCGATCGCGGGCCCGAGGGTCATCAGGACGGCGGCGGCGCCGTTCCAGGCGCTGTGGCCGACGAGGCTGGTCCAGTACCAGTCCCGGGAGCGGACCTCCTGCCAGCCCTCGGCGAGGTCGGCGCGGAGCGAGCGGCGCGGGATCGGGACCCGCTTCACCCGTACGGCGGTCAGGAGCAGGGCGCTGACGGCGAAGGTGGCCGCGTCCAGGACGAACGCCCAGCCGGGGCCCACGGTGAGGACCAGGGTGCCGGCGAGTGCGGGTCCGGCGAGGCGGGTGGCGCTCTGGGCGACGCCCATGGCCGCGTTGGCCCGGTGCAGCGACTCCGCCTCGACCGTGCCCTTCACCAGGGGCGAGCCGGTCGGCATGGCGAAGGCTCCGGCCGCCCCGCCGAGGGCCTCGGCGACCGCGAGGACGGCGAGGCTGGGGGCGCCGCCGAGCAGCTGGACGCCGACGACGAGCTGGGTGGCGCAGCGTACGAGGTCGGTGGTGAGCGCGACCGTACGGGCGTCGAAGCGGTCGCCGACGACGCCGCCCACCGGCAGCAGGAGCAGCTTGGGGACCATCGCGCAGCCGAGGACCAGGGCGAGCGCCGAGGTGGAGCCGGTGGCCTCCAGGACGGCGAGGGCCAGGGCGGCGGGGATGGCGGCGTCGCCGAGGAGGGAGAGGGCCCGGCCGGTGAAGAGGAGGCGGAAGGAGCGGGTGCGCAGGGGATGGGGGACGGGCGGGGGCGCGACGGGGCGCTCGGAGGCGGTGACCATGGATCGCAGAGTATTTCGGCGCCGAATAATTCGTCAACGAAATACTTCTCGCGAAAAGAGTGCCCCGCCGACGTACGATCACCCCATGGCGCACCCCGACGAGCAGGAACCCCAGGAGTCGCAGGAACCGCGCGACTGGACCGACGAGCACGTCGCCCGCTGGCAGCCCGTCCTGCCCGGACTCGACCCCGTCGTCGAAGGCGCGGTCACCCGGATGAAGAAGCTCTCGGTCCATCTGCGCCGGGTCAGGGAGCAGTCGCTCGTCGACTTCGACCTGGAGCGCCACGAGTTCGACACCCTCCACAAGCTCGCGGGCCGCGGCGGCAGCGCCGCCCCCTCCGAACTCGCCCAGGACCTCGACCTGGCCCCCGCCTCCGTCTCCGGGCGCCTCGACGCCCTGGAGAAGCGCGGCTTCGTCCGCCGCACCCCGTCCACGACCGACCGCCGCCGGGTCGTCGTCGAACTCACCCCCTCCGGCCACGAGACCTGGCTCGGCGCGATGGACGTCCTCGGCCACGAGGAGTACCGGCTGCTCGGCGTCCTCAGCGCCGAGGAACGCGGCCTGCTCAACGACATGCTGCGCCGGATCATGGTCGAGGCCGAGGCGGGCGGCCCGGCCCAGGGCTGGCACGCCTGAGAGGGCGTTGTCAGTGGCCGTCCCTACGCTGCTCGGCATGGGAACGGTGACCTTCGTCGACGAGACGACCTCGGGGGGCCGCACGGCCGGCCCCCGCCTGCCCGTCACGGAAGAGCGGCTCACCCTGCGGGAGCTGATCCGCCGTCGGGTCGCCCACGAGGCCGCTGCCGAAGCCCACGAGGCCGCCGCCGAAGCCCACGAGACCGCCGCCGAAGCCCACGAGGCCGCCGCCGAGGCCGACGCGGCGTTCGCCCGGGCCGTCGAGGCCTTCGGGCGCAACGGCTTCCTGGTCCTTGTGGGCGACCGTCAGATCGAGGAGCTGGACGAGACGGTGACGGTGGGTCCGGAGACCGAGGTCGTCTTCCTCAGACTCGTCCCGCTCGTCGGCGGCTGAACGGCACCCGTCACATGCTCAGCGAGCGCGCGTAGTTGAGCTGCCCCATGACCCACTGGAAGGTGTCCGGCCCGGTCGCCGGGATCATCGTCGAGTGGTGGCGCCCGCCGCTGGTGACCGTGACCTGGATGAAGCCGGTCGTGGTCTTCTCCTTCATCAGCAGGAACAGCAGGCCGAGCAGGCAGAAGATGAAGAAGATCACCGCGAGGACGATCGCCACGGTCGGCATCTTCTCCTCGGTCCGCGACATGTCCATCGCGTTCCACACGGCGCCCTTGAGGGGCATGTTCCCGGCCGGCGTGATGATCTGGTCGCCGACCACGGTGATGTCACCGAGGCTCAGCACCGGCGCGCCGCCGCCCGCCGGCGCGTGCTGCGGCGGCACCGGCACGCCACCGGGCAGGGTCGGCTGGTAGGGCGGCGGGGTCTGCGGGTACCCGTACGCCGGGGCACCGGGCGTGGCGTCCTGCGGATAGCCGTAGGCCGGCGTCCCGCCCTGCTGCCCCGGCCCCCACTTGTACTCACCGTCCGCGTAAGGGTTCGGCTCGCTCATCAGTCCCCGTCCTCCCAAGAAAAAAGCCCGCTCCTGCACGCCGCAGCGTACAGAAGCGGGCTTCCCGCCGTACCAGTGGTCAGAAACGACGCGTGATCAGCGCGCGCTTCACTTCCTGGATGGCCTTGGTGACCTCGATGCCACGCGGGCACGCGTCGGTGCAGTTGAACGTCGTGCGGCAGCGCCACACGCCGTCCTTGTCGTTCAGGATCTCCAGGCGCTGCTCGCCGGCCTCGTCACGCGAGTCGAAGATGAAGCGGTGCGCGTTGACGATCGCGGCCGGACCGAAGTACTGGCCGTCGTTCCAGAAGACCGGGCAGGACGACGTGCACGCGGCGCACAGGATGCACTTGGTGGTGTCGTCGAAGCGCTCGCGGTCCTCGGCGGACTGCAGACGCTCGCGCGTCGGCTCGTTGCCCTTGGTGACCAGGAACGGCATGACGTCCCGGTACGCCTGGAAGAACGGCTCCATGTCGACCACGAGGTCCTTGAGGACCGTGAGGCCCTTGATGGCCTCGACCGTGATCGGCTTCTCCGGGTTGATGTCCTTGATCAGCGTCTTGCAGGCGAGCCTGTTCTTGCCGTTGATCCGCATCGCGTCGGAGCCGCAGATGCCGTGCGCGCAGGAGCGACGGAAGGTCAGCGTGCCGTCGACGTCCCACTTGATCTTGTGAAGGGCGTCGAGGACACGCTCCTTCGGGTCGATCTCGATCTGGAAGTCCTCCCAGACCGCGGCGTCCGACACCTCGGGGTTGAAGCGGCGGATCCGCATCGTGACCGTGATGTACGGGGAGGCGGCGGACTCCGCCTCGACCTTGTCCAGTACGGGGGTAGCCATCAGTACTTACGCTCCATCGGCTGGTAGCGGGTCTGGACGACCGGCTTGTAGTCGAGACGGACGGTCTCGGAGCCGTCCTCGCCGACCTCGCGGTACGCCATGGTGTGGCGCATGAAGTTGACGTCGTCGCGGTTCGGGTAGTCCTCGCGGTAGTGACCGCCGCGGGACTCCTTGCGCGCCAGGGCCGAGACGGCCATGACCTCGGCCAGTTCGAGCAGGTTGCCCAGCTCGATGGCCTCCAGGAGGTCGGTGTTGAAGCGCTTGCCCTTGTCCTGGATGGACACGTTCTCGTAGCGCTCGCGCAGTTCGGCGATCTTCTCGACGGCCGTCTTGATGGTCTGCTCCGTACGGAACACCATCACGTTGGCGTCCATCGTCTCCTGGAGCTCACGGCGCAGGTCGGCGACCCGCTCGTTGCCCGTGGAGTTGCGCAGCTTCTCGATCTGCGCGACGACGAAGGCCTCGGGGGCCTCGGGCAGCTCGACGAAGTCGCTCTTGGCGGAGTACTCGGCGGCGGCGATGCCGGAGCGCTTGCCGAAGACGTTGATGTCGAGCAGCGAGTTGGTGCCGAGACGGTTGGCGCCGTGCACGGAGACACAGGCGACCTCGCCGGCCGCGTACAGGCCCGGGACGACGGTGGTGTTGTCCGAGAGGACCTCACCCTCGACGTTCGTCGGGATGCCGCCCATGGCGTAGTGCGCGGTGGGCTGGATCGGGATCGGGTCCGTGTACGGCTCGATGCCGAGGTACGTACGGGCGAACTCGGTGATGTCCGGGAGCTTGGCGTCGAGCTGCTCCGGCGGCAGGTGCGTCAGGTCCAGGTAGACGTGGTCGCCCTCGGGACCGCAGCCGCGGCCCTCGCGGATCTCCGTGTAGATGGAGCGGGAGACGACGTCACGGGACGCGAGGTCCTTCATGACCGGCGCGTACTTCTCCATGAAGCGCTCGCCGTCCTTGTTGCGGAGGATGCCGCCCTCACCGCGGGCGCCCTCCGTAAGCAGGATGCCCATGCGCCAGATGCCCGTCGGGTGGAACTGGAAGAACTCCATGTCCTCCAGGGGCAGGCCGCGGCGGTAGCAGGCGGCCTGGCCGTCACCGGTCAGGGTGTGGGCGTTGGAGGTCACCTTGAAGAACTTGCCGGTGCCGCCGGAGGCGTAGATGACGGCCTTGGCCTGGAAGATGTGGATCTCGCCGGTGGCCAGCTCGTAGGCGACGACGCCCGCGGAGTGCTTCACACCGTCGACCTCGGTGATCAGCTGGTCCAGGACGTAGAACTCGTTGAAGAACTCCACGCCCTCCTTGACGCAGTTCTGGTACAGCGTCTGGAGGATCATGTGGCCGGTGCGGTCCGCGGCGTAGCAGGACCGGCGGACCGGGGCCTCGCCGTGGTTGCGGGAGTGACCGCCGAAGCGGCGCTGGTCGATCGTCCCGTTGGGCGTCCGGTTGAACGGCAGGCCCATCTTCTCCAGGTCGAGGACGGCGTCGATGGCCTCCTTCGCCAGGATCTCGGCGGCGTCCTGGTCGACCAGGTAGTCACCGCCCTTGACCGTGTCGAAGGTGTGCCACTCCCAGTTGTCCTCCTCCACGTTCGCCAGCGCGGCGGCCATGCCGCCCTGCGCGGCGCCCGTGTGGGAGCGGGTGGGGTAGAGCTTCGTCAGGACGGCGGTGCGGCTGCGCTTCGTCGACTCGATGGCGGCGCGCATGCCGGCGCCGCCGGCGCCGACGATGACGGTGTCGTACTTGTGGATCTTCATGACGTGGATTACCTCAGCCCCGTGCCTAGCGGATGTTCGGGTCGAAGGTGAAGATCACCAGCGTGCCCAGAAGGATGGTGAACACCGTGGCGGTGTACAGCAGGCCCTTGAGCCACAGGCGCGTGTTGGCCCGCTCCGCGTAGTCGTTGATGACCGTACGGAGGCCGTTGGCGCCGTGCAGCATGGCGAGCCAGAGCATCAGCAGGTCCCAGACCTGCCAGAACGGGGACGCCCAGCGGCCGGCCACGAAGGCGAAGCCGACCTTGGAGACGCCGCCGTCCAGGAAGAGCTGGATCAGCAGGTGGCCGAGGACCAGGACGACGAGGACCACGCCCGAGAGGCGCATGAAGAGCCACGCGGCCATCTCGAAGTTGCCGCGGGTCGCGCGCGGGGTCTTGCCCGTGCGCTTGCGGGGGGCCTCGATGTACGGCGCGGGGTTGTCCACGTCGTAGTGCGCGCCGCCCTCGACGGGGCCGATCGCTGCGGAGGTCGTGTCAGCAGACATGAGTGGCGTCAGCTCCCGAACAGTTCACGTGCGGCGTGGCCGAGGACGGGGTACAGCGAGCCCGCCATCAGCACGACCCAGATGCCCACGACGGTCCAGAGCATCTGCTTCTGGTAGCGCGGGCCCTTGGACCAGAAGTCCACGGCGATGACCCGGAGGCCGTTCAGCGCGTGGAAGAGGATGGCGGCGACCAGGCCGTACTCCAGAAGAGCGACGATCGGCGTCTTGTAGGTCGCGACGACCTCGTCGTACGCCTCGGGGGAGACGCGGACGAGAGCGGTGTCCAGCACGTGTACGAACAGGAAGAAGAAGATGAGGACGCCGGTGACTCGATGAGCCACCCAGCTCCACATTCCTTCCCGGCCGCGGTACAGCGTTCCAGCCGGCACGGAAAAACCCTCCGGGAGCGGGGATCAGGGCCGGCCGGCTTCTCTGTCGGTCAGACCCGGCCGGGTACGGTCCACCGGCCCCGGTCATCGTAGCGACGACTTGTCGGTTCGCTCGCGCGGGGTCCATCGGTGTGATCAAACAGGCACGGACGGGCTATCGCACAGCACCGAATCGCCGCATTCCGGACGAATTCACGGTGTGGTGACGCCGAAGGTGAGGCGGGCGCGGGCGAGTCGGCGGAGTTCGTCGGCGGCCACCACCCGTTCCTCCTCCGGTTCGTTGCCGAGACGTGACCGGATACCGGCCAGTACGCGGTCGAGGCGCTCCTCGGGCCGGACTCCGTCCAGGCTGATCACGAACGCGTGCCCGAAGCGGCTCTCGTACGCGGCGTGCGCGGCGCCCAGCGCCATGAGGGCCGCCGGCGGGGCGTCGGGGTGCGGGGCGGTGGCGGACTCGGCGGCCAGCGCCTCGTCCAGCTCGGCCCGCGACAGGTCGTAGGAGGCCTCGTCCGCGGCGGCGAGCAGCGCGTCGAGCGTCGGGTACGGGCGGTGCGCGCTCACCCGTTCGGCCCAGCGCCGGCTCGCGCAGCAGCCGAACAGGAGCGCCTCCGCGGCCCCGGCCGGCGCGGCGTTGAAGCGGACGAGCCCCGAGAGGTGCCGGGCCGCGCCCTGCTGGGCAGGTATCGCAGGCGTGTCCGTGGAACCCGGCTTCCGGCAGGGGGCGTGGGTGTCGCTGCTCAGCGTGGGCTCCGGTTACTCCGGGTCGGGTGGGGTGGGCGTGACGCAACGTTATCGACGGGATGAGGGAAGTGTCCGACGGATGCGCGAATTTCACCCGGAAGGGAGAGTTTCGGAACACATGATGGACGATCGGGTTCCGGCTCCGTCGACTGGTCGGACCCTCGTCGGTGGGGGAGGATCCGAGTGATGCGTTACTCCTTCCGGGGGCCTCGCCGGGGCCCCGCACTTCTGGCGACCGCGGTGGCACTGGCCACCGTGGCGGCCTGCTCGAACGATTCTCCGTCAGGTCCGACCGGCACGGGCACCGGCACCGGCACCTCCGCGAGCAGCGTGCCCGCGAGCACCCCGCCGCCCAGCCCGACACCGACGCCGACGAAGACCTACCCCCTCTCGACCGCGCCGCGCACGATCCCCTCCGTCCGCGCCCACGAGGCCGCCCGCGGCCCCGGCTGGAAGCCCGCGCCCACGGGCGGGGTCGTCCTCGCCGCGAACAGCGAGGGCCTCGCCGACGAGGGCCGGCTGATCGCGGGGGAGCTCGGCATCCCGTACCGCGGCGCCGCCGCGCCCGGACCCGGGGACGTGGAGCTGGCCGTGGGCGGGGCGGGCGCCCCCGAGTCGTACACCCTGACGGTCCGCGACGGCCGCGTCCGGATCGCGGGTCCCGACGAGGCCGGCGTGTTCTACGGCACCCGCACCCTCAAACAGTCGGTCAAGGCCACCGGCGCGATGCCCGAGGGGACCGTCACCGACCGCCCGGCGAAGCCGCAGCGCGGACTCAACCTCGACATCGCCCGCAAGCCCTTCACGGCCGCCTGGATCGAGGACCGCATCCGCGAGATGGGCGACCTCAAGCTCAACCAGCTCCAACTGCACTTCTCCGACGACCAGGGCTTCCGGATCGAGTCCCGGAGCCACCCCGAGGTCGTCTCGGCCCAGCACCTCACCAAGGCCGAGGTCCGCCGGATCCTCGCGCTCGCGGCGAGCCGGCACATCACCGTCGTCCCCGAGATCGACTCGCCGGGGCACCTCGGGGCCGTCATCGCCGCCCACCCGGACCTCCAGCTCGTCAGCGCGAGCGGCCGGACCCCGCGCGGGGCCGTGGACATCTCCGACCCCGACTCGGCGCGGATCGTCGACGACCTGCTGCGCGAGTACGCCCAGCTGTTCCCCGGCGCCTGGTTCCACCTCGGCGCCGACGAGTACGTCGCCCTCATGTCGAAGAACCCCGAGGCGACCTACCCGGAGCTGGCCCGGGCCGCGCGCGCGAAGTACGGGCCCTCCGGCCGCGTCCAGGACCTCGCCACCGGCTGGCTGAACGACCGCGCGGCCGTCGTCCGGCCCGCCGGCAAGATCCCCAAGGCCTGGAACGACGGCTTCTTCACGGGCGGGGTGGCGACCGCGGCCAAGGACATCGAGGTCGAGTACTGGACGGGCAAGGAGATCGGCGCCCGGCAGCCCGTCGCGTACCTGAGCGCGGGCCGCAAGCTGGTCAACCTCAACGACCTGTACCTGTATTACGTCCTCGGCCAGCCCAACAAGTTCACGTACCCCACCGGCCGCCGGATCTACGAGGAGTGGACACCGCTCGTCGTCCGCGGCCGGACCGCGGTGCCGGCGCGGTACGACTCCCAGATCCTGGGCGCCCGTTTCGCGGTCTGGGGCGACCTGCCGAGGGCCCAGACGCAGGCCCAGGTCGCGGCCGGTATCCGGCTCCCGCTCACCGCCCTCGCGCAGAAGGTCTGGGACCCGGCGAAACCGACGCTGACCTGGGAGCAGTTCAGGGCCTTGGCGGAGAAGGTGCGCTGAGCCGCATGTGCCAGCAGATTGCTGGCTGTGCGACTAGACTTGTTGCATGGCCACTCTTTACGTGCGAGACCTGTCCGAGGAAGCGCTGACCGAGCTGAAGATAAGGGCCGCCCGCAACCGGCAGTCGCTGCAGGCGTACGCGCGGACCCTGCTGGAGCAAGAAGCCGCGACGCCGTCACTGGAGAGCGTGATCGCCCGCATTCAGGACCGGGCCACGGCGCACCTCTCCACCGAGGATGTGCTGGACGAGATCGACCGGGGAAGGCGGCGCGAGTGATCGTCGTGGATGCCGGTGCGCTGGTCATGTTGGTCTCCGACGCGGGACCGGTCGGCACGGCGCTGCGGGAGCGGGTGAAGGGGGAGCGCCTGCTGGCCCCGTACCTGGTGGACGTCGAGGTGACGTCCGCGCTCCTTGGCCGACATCGTGGCGGCAAGCTCACCGACCGGGAGCTGGACGACGCCTGCGCGGCCTTCGCCGAACTCCCGCTGCGCAGGTCGGAGCACCTGTTCCTGCTGCCGCGCGTACGGGAGCTGTACGCGAACCTCACCGCGTACGACGCGGTGTACGTAGCGCTCGCCGAGGGGTACGACGTGCCGCTGGTGACGAGTGACGGCCGGATCAGGGACGGCGCGCGGGCCACCCGGGCCAAGTGTCCGGTCGAAGTGTTCAACGACAGGACCCACGGGGTGTAGGGCCCGTCCGACCTCTATGCAGCACGCCAAGGCCACTGGCATGATTCCGGCCGCGCAGTGACGAAAAAGCGCCCTCCGGCGCAGTAGTGGAAGTACTGCGTCCGCATCGGGTGGCGAGGAGGCGTCCATGACGTCGGTGAACGGCCGGAGCCTGCTGGAACTGATCGACGGGGCCGACGAGCGAGGACTGGCCGCGGCCGGACTCGCCTGCCTCGACCGCTGTCTGCCGCTGCTCGCCCCCGACCGGGCCGACGCCCTGCGCCCCGTGTGGGCCGCCGTCGCGCGCGGCGACGGCGGCGCCTGGGGCGAGGCCGTCGCCAAGGCCCGGGTCGAGCTCCACGTGGACGGTACGGAGGAGGCCGGAGCCGTACGCGCCATGCTCGCCGAAGCCCCGGCGGCCTGGACCGCCGAGGCCCTGCGCGCCTGGGCCTCGGACTGCTCCGTGGCGGCGCTCGCCCTGCACGGGCGGTTCGACGCGGCCGGCGTGCCCGACGGCCTCGTCGAGCGCTGCCGGGCCGGGGACGCGGACGGCGCGGGCCCGCTGCTCGCCGGGGAGCTCCGCCGCCAGCAGGCCGTCCTCGAGACGGTCGCCCACGGCCCGACCGGACTGCGCCGGGCGCGTGAACTCTCGGTCGAGGGCGGCCGGGTGCTGCGCGCGGTGGTCTCCCGCCGGGCCCGCACCGCCTGACCGTCAGGCCTCGGGCGCCTGGATCGCGATCGAGGCGACCGTCTCCGCGATCTCCCGCTCGGCCGTGGCCTTGTCCAGGCCGAGCCCGCTCAGCACGCCCTGCCCGTCCTCGTGCTCCAGGAGGGCGAGCAGGATGTGCTCGGTGCCGACGTAGTTGTGCCCGAGGCGCAGGGCCTCGCGGAACGTCAGCTCCAGGACCTTCTTCGCCGCCGCGTCGTACGGGACGAGTGCGGGCACCTCGTCGGCGGCCGGCGGCAGCGTCGCCGTGACCGCCTCGCGGACCCGGTCGAGGGTCACGCCCCGCGAGGTGATCCAGTGCGCCGCGAGCCCCTCGGGCTCGGCGAGCAGGCCGAGCGCCAGGTGGGCGGGGACCGTCTCGGCGTTCCGGGCGGCGGTGGCCTCGTTCTGGGCGGCCATGACCACGTTCCGGGCGCGCGGGGTGAAGCGGCTGAACCCGGCGTTCGGGTCCATCTTCTCCGCGTCCGGCTCCTTGGGGACGAAGCGCTTCTGGGCCGCCTGGCGGGTGACGCCCATGCTGCGGCCGATGTCGGTCCAGGAGGCGCCGGAGCGCCGGGCCTGGTCCACGAAGTGGCCGATGAGGTGGTCGGCGACGTCGCCGAGGTGGTCCGCCGCGATGACCGCGCCGGAGAGCTGTTCCAGGGCGTCCGGATGGACCTTCTTGATGGCTTCGATGAGTTCGTCGAGACGGACAGGGACATTCAGGCCGACTGGATTCGTCATGAGGCAACCTTAGGTTGACACCTCTCCACTGTCAACGGTCGGTTGACACCCAAAGGGCGTACTCCACCCCGGGAAGCGGGACATCGCGAGAAAGAGTGAGAAAAGAAGGAAAGTAGAAAGGGAGAAAAGGGGGGAAATGGGAGACGACCGGGGCCGCCACCCCCCACAGGAGAGGCCCCGGTCGTCGTCCACGGAGCCGCAGCACGGCTCCGTACTCCTATCAGCGCCGCCGGTGCGGTTTCTGTCACACCTCCCGGACCACCCGGAGGTTGCAAGTTGTACAAGGACCCCGGACCGCGTGGACGTGACGCCGCGACACCACGTAGCGTGCAGATGCGCGAGGCTGCGTGGCGGTGGTGACCAGCCGCGATGACGCGGGGCGCGACCACGTCACCGACGAACAGGGTTTGGGGAGTGCTGGGGGACGACGCGGAGCTGACAGCCGCGGTGCTCGCTGCGCAGGACGGGGACGAGAACGCCTTCCGTACTGTGTACCGCGCCGTGCAACCCCGGCTGCTGGGCTACATACGCACACTGGTCGGCGAGGCGGACGCCGAGGACGTCGCCTCCGAGTCCTGGCTCCAGATAGCCCGCGACCTCGACCGCTTCGACGGCGACGCCGACCGCTTCCGCGGCTGGGCCGCCCGGATCGCCCGCAACCGCGCCCTCGACCACATCCGGATGCGCGGCCGCCGTCCCGCCGTCGGCGCCGACGAGACCGAACTCGCCGACAAGCCCGCCGACTCCGACACGGCCGGCGAAGCCCTGGAGGCCCTCGCCACCGGCGACACCATGCACCTGATCGCCCAGCTCCCGCAGGACCAGGCCGAGGCCGTCGTCCTGCGCGTCGTCGTCGGCCTCGACGCCAAGAGCGCCGCCGACACCCTCGGCAAACGCCCCGGCGCCGTGCGCACCGCCGCGCACCGGGGGCTCAAGAAGCTCGCCGAACTCCTCGGAGCCGACGGGCAGGAGGACGGCGCGGGAACCGTCGTCCCCCTGGACGGCGTCCCTCCGCAACGCGGCCGCACACCGGGGTCCGCGGCCCCCGGCGGTGTGACGCAATCACGTCCGCGTACGCAGAAGGACATGTGATGGCCGACGAGCGGTACCAGTGGCTCGACCAGGAGGCCGCGGAGCGGCTGCTCCGCGGCGAGCCGGTCGAGGCCGTCGACGACCGTGCGCGCGCCCAGGCCGAGCGCCTCGCCGAGGCCCTCGGCACGGCCCGTGTCCCCGCCGTCCCGCAGACCGAACTGCCGGGCGAGGCGGCGGCGCTCGCCGCCTTCCGCAAGGCCACCGCCGAACGCGCCGCCGCGGCCGTCGCCGCGTCCGCCGCGTCCACGTCCGCGTCCGCCGGTCGCACCGCCGCGGCCGACCTGGGCCGCGTCCGGCTCGCCCCGCTCACCGCCCCGGCCCGCCGCTGGGGACGTTCCGTGCGGTACGGGCTGGCCGCCGCGGTCGCCGCCGTCACGGTCGGCGGCGTCGCCGTCGCCGCCGGCACGGGTGTGCTGCCGATCGGCGGCCCGGGACCCGCCAGCTCCGTCTCGGCGGGGGAGACCACCGACCCGCTCGTCTCCAAGGAGCCCGGCATACGCCAGGACCCCGAGACGCCCCCGACGGGACAGGGCGGCGGCGACCCCACGCCCGGCTCGTCCCCCTCGGCCGACTCCGGGTCCACCACCCCGACCCCCCGCGTCCCGGACGGACGCGGCACGGTCACCCCGGGCACGGGCACCCCCGAGCCCGGCAGGACGCCCTCCGGCGACGGCGGCGGCGTTTCCGTCGTTCCCCGCGAGAAGGCCCTCACCGCCTGCCGTGAGTACCGGACGGGGCGGCTCGACGCCGCCGGCCGGCAGCAGCTCACGAGCGCCCTGCGCAAGGGCGAGACCCTGCGCGTCTACTGCGACCGGATCCTCTCCGGCGACACCGGTGCGCCCCAGGACGGCTCCAAGGGCGACGGCAACGGCGACGGGGGCAAGGACGACTCCGAGGACGGCTCCGACGGCGACCGCGGCAGCGGCTCCCAGGGCGGGTCCAACGGCACCTCCAACGGCACCTCCAACGGCACCGACAGCGGTTCCACCGGCTCGGGGAACCGGGCCGGCAGCGTCCTCCCGGACGCCCAGCTCCAGACCGGCGCCACCCTCGCACTGCCCGCGGGAATCACCGCCGAGGCGCGCCTCCCGCTCGCGGTGTAACACTTCTCGGCCCGTCGGCGCAGTAAGAAATGCCGACTGGTCATCGGCCGCGCAGTGAGCCGGGGTTCCCCCCGTACCTACGGCTCCGCGCACTCGGCGCGGGTGGGACACGTTCCCCCGGTCCCACCCGCGCCCCTTCCTCTTCCTTCGCTCCTACCAGTGGACGACGACCTTGTCGCCGGGCTTCACCTGGTCGAAGAGCGCGGAGAGCTTGACCTTGTCCCGGACGTTGACGCAGCCGTGCGAGGCCCCGGCGTAGCCACGGGCCGCGAAGTCCGCCGAGTAGTGCACGGCCTGGCCGCGGCTGAAGAACATCGCGTACGGCATGGGCGTGTGGTAGATCGTCGACGTCCAGTCGCGCGCCTTCCACTCGACCTTGAAGAGGCCCTCACGGGTCGGCGTGTTCTCCGAGCCGAAGCGGACGTCCATCGACGAGACGACCTTGCCGTCGATCATCCAGGCCAGCGTCCGGCTCTCCTTGCTGATGCACATGACCCGGCCGGTCATGCACCGCGGGTCCGGGGTGTCCAGCTTGTTCGTCGTCGACGGCTTCAGCTCGTCGGCGGTCGGCTTCCGGGTGACGGAGAGCAGCTGCTGCCACGTCACCTCGTCGACCGAGCCGGTCTGCGGCAGCCCCCGCCGCGCCTGGAACTTCTTCACCGAGGTCGCCGTCATCGTCCCGTAGAAGCCGGTGGGCGCCCGGTCGAAGAAGTCGAGCTGACGCAGCCGCGCCTGCAGCTCGCGCACCTGCTCGTTCTCGTCCCCGTCGCCCATGAGCCGCTTCGGCACGGGCTTCCCGGAGGTGGGCGCGGCCGTGGGCGACGGCGGCTTGCCGTCCGTGGTCGGCGTCGCGCTCGGCGACGTGGCCGAGGGCGCGGGCGCGGTCGAGCTCGGCGCCGTACCCGTACCCGTGCCCGGCCCGGTACCCACCGCGTCCGGCGTACAGCCGGCGGCGAGTGCCACCGCCGCGGCCGCAAGAACCATTCTGCGTATGACCGACGAAGACCGCTTCATCATTGCCCCCCGAGGTGCGTCGTGTGTACGTAGGGATGCTTCCCGCGCGCGTGTGGTTGCGCACGTGAGGAAGAGAGTGCGCATCCTGTGAGGAAGGTCCCGGCGCGCCGCCTCCGTCGCCCCACTACAGTCCGTCGCGAGGGGGCGGTACCGCTGAGCAGTCAGGTCTATCGGGAGGCACAACGCATGGCGCGCGAGTCGGAGTCGGGGCTGCCCATCGAGCCGGTCTACGGGCCGGACGCCCTGGACGGATGGGATCCCGCCGAGAAGCTGGGCGAGCCGGGCGCGTACCCCTTCACGCGCGGCGTGTACCCCTCGATGTACACCGGGCGGCCCTGGACCATGCGGCAGTACGCCGGCTTCGGCACCGCGGTGGAGTCCAACGCCCGCTACAAGCAGCTCATCGCCAACGGCACCATGGGCCTGTCCGTCGCCTTCGACCTGCCGACCCAGATGGGCCACGACTCCGACGCCCCGATCGCGCACGGCGAGGTCGGCAAGGTCGGCGTCGCCATCGACTCGGTCGACGACATGCGCGTCCTGTTCGACGGGATCCCGCTCGACAAGGTCTCCACGTCGATGACGATCAACGCCCCCGGCGCGCTCCTCCTGCTGCTCTACCAGCTCGTCGGCGAGGAGCAGGGCGTCCCGGCGGACAAGCTGACCGGCACGATCCAGAACGACGTGCTCAAGGAGTACATCGCCCGCGGCACGTACATCTTCCCGCCGAAGCCCTCGCTGCGGCTGATCGCCGACATCTTCAAGTACTGCAGGGCCGAGATCCCGAAGTGGAACACCATCTCGATCTCCGGCTACCACATGGCCGAGGCCGGTGCCTCGCCCGCGCAGGAGATCGCGTTCACCCTCGCCGACGGCATCGAGTACGTCCGCACGGCCGTCGCCGCCGGCATGGACGTCGACGACTTCGCGCCCCGCCTCTCCTTCTTCTTCGTGGCCCGCACGACGATCCTGGAGGAGGTCGCCAAGTTCCGGGCCGCCCGCCGGATCTGGGCGCGGGTGATGAAGGAGGAGTTCGGCGCGAAGAACCCCAAGTCGCAGATGCTCCGCTTCCACACCCAGACCGCCGGCGTGCAGCTCACCGCGCAGCAGCCCGAGGTCAACCTGGTGCGGGTCGCCGTGCAGGGCCTCGCGGCCGTCCTCGGTGGCACGCAGTCGCTGCACACCAACTCCTTCGACGAGGCCATCGCCCTGCCGACGGACAAGTCCGCCCGGCTCGCCCTGCGCACCCAGCAGGTCCTGGCGTACGAGACGGACGTGACCGCCACCGTCGACCCCTTCGCCGGCTCGTACGTCGTCGAGAAGATGACGGACGACGTGGAGGCCGCGGCCCTGGAGCTGATGGGCCGGGTCGAGGAGATGGGCGGCGCGGTCAGCGCCATCGAGCGCGGCTTCCAGAAGAACGAGATCGAGCGCTCGGCCTACCGGATCGCGCAGGAGACCGACAGCGGCGAGCGGGTGGTCGTCGGCGTCAACCGCTACACGGTCGACGTCGAGGAGCCGTACGAGCCGCTCCGCGTCGACCCGGCGATCGAGGCCCAGCAGGCCGAGCGCCTGGCGAGGCTGCGTGCCGAGCGCGACCAGGAGGCCGTGGACGCGGCCCTCGCCGAGCTGAAGAAGGCCGCCGAGGGCACGGACAACGTCCTCTACCCGATGAAGGACGCCCTCAAGGCCCGCGCCACCGTCGGCGAGGTCTGCAACGCGCTGCGCGAGGTCTGGGGCACCTACGTCCCGAGCGACGCGTTCTGACCGATTCCGCCCGTTGAAATTTAAAGCGGAGTGTCGTACCGGTATGCGACACTCCGCTTCATGCTGGGTGTCACCGATCTTCCGACCTATCTCGCCGGGCTCGTCCTCATCATCCTCCTCCCGGGGCCGAACTCGCTGTACGTGCTGTCCGTCGCCGCCCGCAAGGGCACCCGCACCGGATACAAGGCCGCCGCCGGGGTGTTCACCGGCGACGCGATCCTCATGACGCTCGCCGCGCTCGGTGCCGCCTCGCTGCTTCAGACCACCCCGCTCCTCTTCATGATCGTGAAGTACGCGGGCGCGGGCTACCTGGCCTACATGGCCTACGGGATGCTGCGCGCCGCCCTGGCGATGTGGCGCACCCGGCACGAGACCGTCACCGAGTCCGCCGCCGAGCCGGACGACGGGCCGTCCGAGCACCCGTACCGCCGCGCGCTGATCATCAGCCTCTTCAACCCGAAGGCGATCCTCTTCCTGATCTCCTTCTTCGTGCAGTTCGTGGACCCGGCCTACGCCTACCCGGCGCTGTCCTTCCTGGTCCTCGGCACCCTGCTCCAGCTCGGCAGCTTCCTCTACCTGACGACCCTGATATTCAGCGGCACCCGCCTCGCCGCCGCGTTCCGCCGCCGCAAGCGCCTCTCCGCCGGCGCCACCACCGCCGCCGGCGCCCTCTTCCTCGGCTTCGCCGCGAAGCTCTCCCTGGCCGGTGCTTGACCCTCACACCATGTGAGGCCGTTCCGTAAGGGGCGTCATGTTTGCCATCGGAGACTTCGCCCGGCACGGGCGGGTGTCGGTCCGGATGCTGCGCCATTACGACGCCATCGGACTGCTGCGCCCGGCCCGCGTCGACCCGTACAGCGGCTACCGCTTCTACTCGGCGGACCAGCTCGCCCTGCTCAACCGCGTCATCGCGCTCAAGGACCTCGGCTTCACCCTCGAACAGGTGGGGGCGATCCTCCGGGACGAGATCGGCGCGGAGGAGCTGCGGGGGATGCTGCGGCTGCGCCAGGCCGAGCTGGAAGCGGCCCTGGAGGCGGCGCGGGCCCGGCTCGCCCAGGTCGGTGCGAGGCTCCACGCCATCGAGAGCGAGGGACGCATGTCCACGCAGGACGTCGTCGTCAAGAAGGTTCCCGCCGTCCGGGTCGCCGAGCTGAGCGGGGTCGCCGCGAGCTTCGGCCCGGAGGACATCACCCCGGTCATCGGACCGCTGTACGAGGAGCTGTGCGGCCGCCTGGAGGCCGCGGGCGTCACCGGTTTCGGCCCGGCCGTCGCGTACTACGAGGACGCGGGCCGGGGGGACGGTTCGGTCCGCGTGCACGCGGCGACGACCGTGCCCGAGGGCACCGTCGCGGAGGGCGTCGAGGTGCACGTCCTGCCCGGCATCGAGGAGGCGGCCACCATCGTCCACCGCGGTTCGATGGACGAGATCCTGCCGACCGCGCAGACCCTGGCCGCCTGGATCGACACCAACGGCTACCGCTCGGCCGGCTACGCCCGTGAGCTGTACCTGGAGTGCCCGGAGGACCCGGCCGGCTGGGTCTCCGAGATCCAGGAGCCGATCGTCCGCGCCTGATCGCACCGCTGCGGGCCCGGGAACCCCCGCACGGGTTCCCGGGCCCGCCGTCCCGGTGGGGTCCGCTACCTCTTCAGCGCCTTGCGCAGCCGCAGCGCGCGGCGCGCGAGCCGGCGGACCTGGGGGTGGCGGGGGATCGGCAGACCCCCCGGCAGGTTCAGGACGGTGAGGCGGCGGCGGGTGAAGTGGTGCCGGGTGCGCTCGGCGAGCGGCCCCGACAGGTGCCGTACCGCCGCCTCCCGCAGCTCCGGGCGTATCTTCGGCTGCATCGCGAAGCCGACCGCCGCGACCAGGTCGTTGAGCTCCTCCGTACCGATCTCGCCGGCGCCGCCCTCCCGGTCCTCCAGGGGCGGGACGACCGCGTCGACGACCGTGAGCGGGATCCGGTTGCTGTTCTGGAACGGGCTGAGCCGCTCCAGGAGGGCGCGCGTACCGACCCGGGCGACCGGCAGCCCGTAGAACGCCGACGCCGTGAGCAGCGCGGTCGAGAAGCAGCCGACGACCAGCGCCGGCCGCAGCTCGCGGTAGAGCACCTCGGCGAGGACCGGCCGGTCCTCGACGGTCAGGACGGCGCCGAGGTGCTCCGCCGCCGCCACGAGGGTCCGCGACCAGGCGTCCGGGGCCATCGGATGCGGCTTGAAGACGAGCCGCCGGTGGCCGCGGGCGATCGCGCCCCGGACCATCCGCAGGTGCAGCTCCTCCTCCTCGGCGGCCGTCAGCAGGTTCAGCGCGGCCAGGTACTGGCCGAGGAGCAGCGCCGGGCCGTCCTCCGCGGAGGCCGCCGGTCCCGCCAGCTCCTCCACGACCTTGGTGAACGCCTCCGTCGCCACCCGCTCCGGCACCGCCCCGAACTCGGCGAGCAGCAGCGGCTCCAGGCCGGGGACGAGGTCCAGGTGGAGCAGCCGGCCCACGCGTCCGCCGATCAGCGGGTCGATCTTGTTGCGGGTCGGCCCGTAGCTCATCAGCCCGTCCGCGTACGCCGTGATCGGCGCGTCGGGCAGCAGCTGGGCGATGGCGAGGGCGGGCGTCACCTGGAGCGATTCCAGGGCGAGTTCGACGCGGTCGTCGCCGAGGTCCCAGAGCTTGCGCAGATGGCGCTGGAGCATCGGGAGGTCGCTCGGGCGCGGGGTCCAGCCGGAGGGGTGGAGCGGGGAGATCGTCTCGTTCCAGGACAGGACGGAGTCGAAGCGGCCGCGCAGCCGCTCGAAGCCCTCGGCCTCGTCGAGGGCGGGGGTCGTCTCCGGGACGGCCGCGTTGTTGGTGACGAGGAGGATCCGCCGGTCGGCGGGCCCGAAGCAGCCGCTGTCGAGGGCGGCGGCGAGCGTCACCGCGCCGTAGAGGGTGGAGGCGCAGAAGATCTGGGTGGTCCGGCGGGCGCTCACGCGGCCACCTCCGGCTTCGCGTCCGTGCCGGCCTCGCGGACCGGTGCCGCCGGCGGTGGTGCGGGGCGGCGCCTGCGCAGCCGGCGGAGCATCGCCGCGCGGTCCCCGCCCATCGCGGTCAGGGCCTCGTCGAGGACCTCCTGGGGCATCCGCCGGAGCGCGCCGGCGCTCATCGACTTCAGCAGCCGTGCGACCTCGGGTTCGAACCTTTCGATCGAACCGATGTGATGGGAAATGACCGCGCAATAGGTGCGGACGGCCTTGGGGAGAAGAAGATCCGCGTCCGAGTCCCGGGCTGTTTCTTCGATCACCTGGTCGAATGCGCGGATGAAATCCAATTGCCGGACATCACCGATCTGGGTGAGTGAGGTCGTCACCCCGCGCCGGTAGAACACACCGAGTTCTCCGATCGCGGCGAACGATTCCGCCTCGCGGTGGAGTTTCCAGATCCAGGGCCGGTCCTCGGCCGTGCGGAGGCCGTGCGGGAAGTGCAGAAGCCCCCGGTCCAGGAGCCGCCGGTGGTAGATCCCGGCCCAGGCGTACGGATAGTCGACCGAGGTCGTCCGGTGCGAGGGCAGGATCGCGTCCCGGGGGCGCAGCACCTCGCCGCGCCGGGCGACCGGCGCCCGGCGCACCGCTCGGTTGCGGCCGGTGACCGTGACGTGGTCGGTGCGCAGGAAGTCGCACCGCAGCTCCTCGGCGGCGGCCACGAGCCGCTCGTAGTAGCCGGGCGCGAGCCAGTCGTCCCCGTCGAGGAAGGCGATGTACTCCCCGCGGGCGGCGTCCAGGCCGGTGTTCCGGGCCGTGGCGAGGCCCTCGTTCTGCTCGTGCCTGATCAGGACGGCGCCCGGGATCTCGCGCGCGGCCCGTTCGAGGAGCTCCGGGGTCCCGTCCGACGAGCAGTCGTCGACCAGCAGGAACTCGAAGTCCTCGCGGGCGTTGGCCCGCAGGCTCGTGAGGGTGTCGGGGGCATATGTCTGCACGTTGAAGAACGGCACGACGACGGAGAGCTTGACCACGCGGCCGACGCTAGGCGCCGCCCCGGCATTACCGCCGACCGCCGGGCAGCCTTTCGGTGAACACCAAGCGGCGGGCCGATTAACCGCCTTTACCCGTAGGGAAAATCGGCCTCGTGGCGTCCGGAAAACGACCCGCTTCAACGGGCGGAGATGCTCTGTTCACCGTTTGTTGTGGCCCAGTTGGGCCGGAAAGCGGAATGCCCTTCTAGCGTCCTCGACGTGCCAGCAAGTACCAGAGAAGCGGTACGGGTCGCCGTACTCGCCGATTCCGACACCCGGTGGAAATGGGGCGCCCTCACGGCGCGCCGCATCACCACGGCGACCGCCGAACCCACCGGCTTCGTCCTGCGCGGACGGGCCACGCCCACCGCGCGCCAGCTCGCCGAGACCGGGGTGTCCCAGGCCGCCCCGCGCGAGGTGACGGGCGCGGAGTTCCTGCGCGCGGTACGGGACGCGGAGGCGCGCGGCGAGGGATACGACGTCCTCGTGCTCTCCCTGGTCGGCGGCACCGTCCGGGCCGTCCTCCAGGGCCTGGCCGATCTCGCCCTGGACCGGCGGCCCGTGATCGTCACCGGCTATGTCGGCGTCGTCTACGAGAAGCTGACCGACGGCCTCCTGCTGCGGCACGGCGCCGACGTGGTCCTCGCCAACTCCCGCCACGACGCGGAGCGTTTCCGCGCCGTGTACGAGGGCGTGGGCGCCGGCGCCGACTCGGTCGTCGAGGCCGCGCTGCCCTTCCTCGGTGGCGCCCCGCACCGCCCCGAGGCCGGCCGCGACACCCTGGTCTTCGCCGCACAGCCCTCCGTGCCCGCCACCCGGGCCGAACGGGCCTACGTCCTGCGGCGGCTGATCGGGCACGCCCGGCTCCACCCGGGCCGCGAGGTCCTCCTCAAGCTCCGCTCCAAGCCGGGCGAACACACCACGCACCTGGAGGAGTTCCCCTTCCAGAAGCTGGTGCGCGAACTCGACCCGCCGGCCAACTTCCGCCTCGTGTACGGGCACATGGGCGAGGTCCTCGACCGCACGGACCTCCTGGTCACGGTCTCCTCGACGGCCGCCCTCGAAGCGCTCCACCGCCGGATCCCCACCGCGATCCTCACCGACCTCGGGGTCCGCGAGGCGCTCGGCAACCACCACTTCGTCGGCTCCGGCCTGCTGACCTCCTTCGACCGGCTCGACAAGGGGGACGCGCCGACGCCCGACGAGACCTGGCTCGCCCGGCAGGGCGTCGCCTCCGACGGCTCGTACGGCGAGGCCTTCGACGCCGCCCGCGACCGGGTCGCCCAGCTCCTGGCGCTGCCCGCGCTGCCCCCGATCAGCCCCTACTACACCGCGGAGACGGCCCCCGGCTACCTGCCGGGGATCCTCGCCCGCCACCGCCTGGACGTCACGGCGCCCGAGCCCCGCGAGAGCGGACTGCGCCGGGTCGTCCGGGAGGCCGCCCGGGGCGCGTACCGCCACGGCGTCCAGCGCGTGGCCCCCGTCATCCGCCGCCTGGGAGAACTGTGATGCCGACCCCCACCGTCCTCGCCGTCATCCCCGCCCGGGGCGGCTCCAAGGGCGTGCCCGCCAAGAACCTCGCCCCGGTCGCCGGGATCCCGCTGGTCGCCCGTGCCGTGCAGGCCTGCCTCGGCGCCCGCCCCGTCACCCACGTCGTGGTCTCCACCGACGACCCCGCCATCGCGGCCGCCGCCCGCACCGCAGGCGCCGAGGCCGTCCGGCGGCCCGCCGAGATCGCCGGCGACACCGCCACCAGCGAGGCCGCCGTCCTGCACGCGATGGACGCCTTCGAGGCCACCCACGGCCGCCCGGCCGACGTGGTCCTCCTCGTCCAGTGCACCAGCCCCTTCCTCACCGCCGCCGAGGTCGCCGAGACCGTCGAGCGCGTCACCTCCGGCGCCGCCGACACCGCCTTCACGGCCGCCCCGTCCCACGGCTTCCTCTGGCGCGAGACCGCCACGGGCGCCGAGGGCGTCAACCACGACAAGGCGCACCGCCCGCGCCGCCAGGACCGGGAGCCCGAGTACCTGGAGACCGGCGCCGTCTACGCGATGGACGCGGCCGGCTTCCGTACCCACGGGCACCGCTTCTTCGGCCGCACCGCGCTCGTCGTCACCGACCCCGCCCGGGTCCTGGAGATCGACGACCCGCACGACCTCGCCCGCGCCAAGGTCCTCGCGCCGCTCCTCGACGAGCCCGTCACGCCCGGCTTCGCCGACGTCGACGCCGTCGTCCTCGACTTCGACGGCACCCAGACCGACGACCGGGTCCATCTCGACGCCGAGGGACGCGAGTTCGTCTCCGCGCACCGCGGCGACGGCCTCGGCATCGCGGCCCTGCGCCGCGCCGGACTGCCCGTCCTGATCCTCTCCACCGAACAGAACGCCGTCGTCGCCGCCCGCGCCCGCAAGCTGAAGATCCCCGTCCTGCACGGCATCGACCGCAAGGACCGCGCCCTCAAGGAGTGGTGCGAGGCCGAGGGCATCGACCCCCAGCGCGTCCTCTACGCCGGCAACGACGTCAACGACCTGCCCTGCTTCCACCTCGTCGGCTGGCCCGTCGCGGTGAGCAGCGCCCACGACTCCGTACGGGCCGCCGCCCGCGCGGTCACCGTCACCCCGGGCGGCTCCGGAGCGATCCGCGAGATCGCCGCCTGGCTCCTCGGCCCCGAGCTGAACACCCCCAACCCGTAAGGAACCGCACCATGAGCACCCGTCTGCGCACCCTCGGCACCAAGACCGCCGGCCCGGGTCGGTCCGTCTACGTCTGCGGCGAGATCGGCATCAACCACAACGGCGACCTCGACAACGCCTTCAAGCTGATCGACGTGGCCGCCGAGGCCGGCTGTGACGCCGTCAAGTTCCAGAAGCGCACCCCGGAGATCTGCACCCCGCGCGACCAGTGGGACATCGAGCGCGACACCCCCTGGGGCCGGATGACGTACATCGACTACCGCCACCGCGTGGAGTTCGGCGAGGACGAGTACCGCGCCATCGACGAGCACTGCAAGAAGCGCGGCATCGACTGGTTCGCCTCCCCGTGGGACACCGAGGCCGTCGCCTTCCTGGAGAAGTTCGACGTCCCCGCCCACAAGGTCGCCTCCGCCTCCCTCACGGACGACGAGCTGCTCCGCGAGCTGCGCGCCACCGGCCGCACGGTGATCCTCTCCACCGGCATGTCGACGCCGAAGCAGATCCGCCACGCCGTCGAGGTCCTGGGCAGCGACAACATCCTGCTCTGCCACGCCACCTCCACGTACCCGGCCAAGGCCGAGGAGCTCAACCTGCGCGTCATCCAGACGCTCCAGGAGGAGTACCCGAACGTCCCGATCGGCTACTCCGGCCACGAGACCGGCCTCCAGACCACCCTGGCCGCCGTCGCCCTCGGCGCCACCTTCGTCGAGCGCCACATCACCCTCGACCGCGCCATGTGGGGCTCCGACCAGGCCGCCTCCGTCGAGCCGCAGGGCCTCCAGCGCCTCGTCCGCGACATCCGCACCATCGAGGCCGCGCTCGGCGACGGCGTGAAGAAGGTGTACGAGTCGGAGCTCGGCCCGATGAAGAAGCTCCGCCGGGTCCAGGGCACCGTCGCCGCATGACCCGGCAGCTGGCGTTCGTCGAGAGCCCGGTCCAGCTGCTCAATGTCCTGGAGTGGGCGCACACGCAGGAGTCCGGGGGCCGTACGGCCCCCTCGACCGGTGGGTCCGCGGACGCCACCCCCCTCACCGTGGTCGTGCTCTCGCCGACCGACCCCATGTCGCGGGGCCAGCTGCGCCGGATGGCCCAGCTGGCCCGCGACCAGGGCCTCACCGTGCACTGGCAGGAGGCCCGCGGTGGCCGCGGCGCGCTGGTCCGCACCCTGCGGCAGCTCGCCCGGCCGCTGCGCTCGGCGGAGCGGGTGATCATCGGGGACCCGTTCTCCCGGTACGTCCAGCTCCTCCTGACCCTCTTCGCCCCCCGGCACCTCACGGTCGTCGACGACGGCACCGCGACCATGGAGTACGCCGCCCAGCTCGGCCGCGGGGAGCGCCTGGTGCGCTGGCACCGCAAGGGCAGCCTCGGCCCGCGCGAGCTGGTCCTCGCCCCGGTGACCACGCTGGCCCGGCGGAAGCTCGCCCCCACCCGGGGCCGTACCGTCGAGATCTTCACCTCGCTGCCCGTGGAGGCCCCGCCCGGCGTCACGGTCACCGAGAACGCGTACGCCTGGACCCGGAACACCTTCGGCCCGCCGCTGCTCACCGGCGGCGCGGACCTGGTCGGCACCTCGCTCGTCGAGACGGGCGTCGTCGACGCCGACCACTACGCGCGCGTGCTGAGCGAGCTCGCCCGCGCCCACGGCGCCACCCGCTACTTCGCCCACCGCCGGGAGAGCGCCGAGAAACTGCACCGGATCGCGGTCGAGACGGGCCTCCAGGTCGTCCGGCCCGATCTCCCCCTGGAGCTGATCGCCCGGCGCGGTCCCATCGGACGCACGGTCGTCAGCTTCCCGTCCACGGTCGTCCACACCCTGCCCCTGGCCCTCGCCGGCACGGGCGTGAAGGTCGCCGTCATCGACATAGCGCCCGAGTGGCTGCGGGCGACCGCCTCCCCGCGCGCCCAGGGCTTCCTGTCCGGGATCACGGGAACCGCGGCCCACGAGGTCGACCGGCTCACCACCCAAGCGGCACATCCGGCCGATCGGCTCGAATTCGGCTGAGCGTACCCACAAGGAGTGAGCTTCATGCCTGGGAAACCGAGATTCTTTCCCCTAAGGGGCTGAACTTTTCGTGATCAACGGGCAGTTGACCTCTCGACGGGCCTACCCTTCAAAGGGTGAACCAGTTGAAGTCCCGTGAGCCAGGCTCCGTCACCCTGCCCGGAACGCTGTCCGACTCCCTGCGCGCCGAACTCGTCGCGTTCCGCAGGGACTTGCACATGCACCCCGAGCTCGGGAACCAGGAGTTCCGTACGACCGCCGCGCTCAAGGCCCGCCTGGAGGCGGCCGGCCTCGCGCCGAAGGTCCTGCCGGCGGGCACGGGACTCATCTGTGACATCGGCACCTGGGACCCCGGCCGGTCCATGCTCGCGATCCGCGCCGACCTCGACGCGCTGCCCATCCCCGACGTCAAGACCGTCGCCTACCGCTCCACCGTGGCCAACCGCGCCCACGCCTGCGGACACGACGTCCACACCACCACCGTCCTCGGCGCCGGCCTCGTCCTCGCCGACCTCGCCCGCCGGGGCCTGCTGCCGAACGCCGTGCGGCTGATCTTCCAGCCGGCCGAGGAGGTCCTGCCCGGCGGCGCCGCCGACGCCGTCGAGGCCGGGGTCCTGGACGGGGTCGGCCGGATCATCGCCGTTCACTGCGACCCCCGCGTCGACGCCGGGAAGATCGGGCTCCGGGTGGGCCCCATCACCTCCGCCTGCGACCGTCTGGAGATCACCCTCGACGGCCCCGGCGGCCACACCGCCCGCCCGCACCTCACCACCGACCTCGTCACGGCCGCCGCCCGGGTCGCCACGGACGTCCCCGCCGTCCTCGCCCGCCGCGTCGACGCCCGCTCGGGCCTCTCGGTCACCTGGGGCCGCATCGAGGCCGGTCACGCGCCCAACGTCATCCCGCAGCACGCCGCTCTCTCCGGCACCGTCCGCTGCCTCGACCTGCCGACCTGGCGGGACGCGCCCGACCTGGTCCACGCGGCCATCGACGAGGTCGCCACCCTGCACCGGGCCAAGTCGACCGTCACCTACGTCCGCGGCGTCCCCCCGGTCGTGAACGACCCGCTCGTCACCGAACTGCTGCACGACGCCATGGTGGCCCGCCGGGGCGCGCACGCGATCGAGGACACCGAGCAGAGCCTCGGCGGCGAGGACTTCTCCTGGTACCTGGAGCACGTCCCCGGCGCCATGGCCCGCCTCGGCGTCCGCACCCCCGGCGACACCCGGGTCCGGGACCTGCACGCCGGCGACTTCGACGTGGACGAGCGGTGCATCGAGGCCGGGGTGGAGCTCTTCACGGCCGCGGCCCTGCTGGACGCCACGCCCGAACGATGATTTTCGGCCGGACGGAGGGCCGGAGCCGCTTCGAACACGGCCGCTCGTCCGTCCGGCCCACCGCCGTCCCACGTCCGGCCCAGCGCCCGGCGCGTCGCCTCCCGGCCCCTGTCCGGACACCCCGCCCCGGCGGTATAACCGCCGGTACC
The DNA here is from genome assembly GCF_053616475.1 of Streptomyces sp. NPDC055815. NCBI lineage: Bacteria > Bacillati > Actinomycetota > Actinomycetes > Kitasatosporales > Streptomycetaceae > Streptomyces > Streptomyces sp. NPDC055815. The sequence goes on from NZ_JBSHDU010000041.1 coordinate 38,898, forward strand.
GGGCCGAACGCCCCCGGTCGCCTTCGCAGGCCGGTTCGCGACGATCCGATAACGACTCATGAACGGGTCTTTAACTGACATCTACGCGCGTTACGATCGCCGCGAAACCAGCGCCGGAAGAGGCGCTTTCGGTCAGTCTTGAAGGGACCCTCCTCTTGCGCCGGATCACCAGGATCACGACCGTGGGCATCGCCTCCGCGGCGCTCGCGCTCTCCGTCACGGCCTGTGGCAAGTCTTCGAACGACGCGGGCTCCAGCTCCAGCTCGTCCGCGGCCGGCGGCAAGGCCGCCATCGCGTACGACATCGGCGGCCGCGGCGACCAGTCCTTCAACGACGCCGCCTTCGCGGGCCTGCAGCAGGCCGAGAAGGAGCTCGGCATCAAGGGCTCCGAGGCCGAGCCCTCGCAGGGTGAGAGCGACGCCGACAAGGTCGCGCGCCTCACGTCCCTCGCCCGCGCCGGCAACAACCCGGTCATCGGCGTCGGCTTCTCCTACGCCCCGGCCATCGCGAAGGTCGCCAAGTCCTTCCCGAAGACCACGTTCGGCCTCATCGACGACACGTCGGTGACCGCCCCGAACATCGCCAACCTGGTCTTCAACGAGGAGCAGGGCTCCTACCTGGCCGGCGTCGCCGCCGCCAAGGCCTCGAAGACCGGCACCGTCGGCTTCATCGGCGGTGTCGAGGTTCCGCTGATCAAGAAGTTCGAGGCGGGCTTCGTCCAGGGCGTCAAGGACACCAACCCCAAGGCGAAGGTGCTCACCCAGTACCTGACCCAGCCGCCGAACTTCGACGGCTTCTCCAAGCCCGACCTCGGCAAGGCCGCCGCGCAGGGCCAGCTCGACAAGGGCGCCGACGTGATCTACGCCGCCGCCGGTCTGGCCGGTTCCGGCTCGATCGAGGCCGCCGCGACCGCCGGCAAGTGGGCGATCGGCGTCGACTCCGACCAGTACAACCAGGCGGGTCTGGCCAAGTACAAGGACCACATCCTGACCTCGGTCACCAAGAACGTCTCGGGCTCCGTCTTCAACGTGATCAAGTCGGTCAAGGACGGCAAGCCGGAGTCCGGTGAGATCCGCTACGGCCTCGCCACGGACGGCGTCGGCCTGGCCGACTCCAACCCGGCGTACATGAAGATGACGGACCTCATCGCCGCGGTGGACAAGGCGAAGAAGGACATCATCGACGGCAAGATCACGGTCAAGACCGCTCCGTAAGGACATCCAGGTCACGACCTGAGCCCGGGCCCGGCGTCCGGTGGCACCCCCCACCGGACCCGGGCCTCGGACCCATTCCCGTACGGGTTTTCATTTTTCGGCAGTGCTACGCGCGTAGATGTCTCCCTGGCACGATAACTTCGCCCCGCCCTGCCCTCCCGCTCCCACTCCTTCCGGCCAAGGAGAGTGCGTCATCAACGCGTCCAGCCCCCCTGCCGTAGAACTGCACGGCATCACCAAGCGTTTCCCCGGCGTCGTCGCCAACAAGGACATCGCCATCACGGTCCGCAAGGGCACCGTGCACGCCCTCATCGGCGAGAACGGCGCCGGCAAGTCGACCCTCATGAAGATCCTCTACGGCATGCAGAAGCCGGACGAGGGCACCATCGCCGTCGACGGCGAGCAGGTCACCTTCTCCAGCCCCGGTGACGCCATCGCGCGCGGCATCGGCATGGTGCACCAGCACTTCATGCTCGCCGACAACCTCACCGTCCTGGAGAACGTCGTCCTCGGCGGCGAGAAGCTCTACGGCATCGGCGCCAAGGCGCGGAAGAAGATCAAGGAGATCTCCGACGCGTACGGCCTCGGGGTCCGCCCCGACGCCCTCGTCGAGGACCTCGGCGTCGCCGACCGTCAGCGCGTGGAGATCCTCAAGGTCCTCTACCGCGGCGCGAAGATCCTCATCCTCGACGAGCCGACCGCCGTCCTCGTCCCGCAGGAGGTCGACGCGCTCTTCGACAACCTGCGCGAGCTCAAGTCCGAGGGCCTCACGGTCATCTTCATCTCGCACAAGCTGGGCGAGGTCCTGAAGGTCGCCGACGACATCACCGTCATCCGCCGGGGCACCACGGTCGGCACCGCCGACCCGAAGACCGCCACCACCAAGCAGCTCGCCGAGCTGATGGTCGGCAGCGAGCTGCCCTCGCCGGAGACCCGCGAGTCGACGGTCACGGACGTCGCGATGCTCAAGGTCGAGAACCTGACGCTCCTCGAGAGCGGCGCCGCCGGCGCCCCGCTGACCACCGCGGCCCCGGCCGACCCGTCGGCCGCCGTCACCGTGCACGAGGAGGCCGCGGCGGGCCGCAAGCTCCTCGACGACATCTCGCTCACCATCCACAAGGGCGAGATCCTCGGCATCGCCGGTGTCGAGGGCAACGGCCAGACCGAGCTCATCGAGGCCCTCATGGGCATGTCCACCCCCGACGCGGGCGCCATCAGCCTCGACGGCGAGGACATCACCAAGGTCTCGGTGCGCAAGCGCCGCGAGGGCGGCATCGGCTACATCCCCGAGGACCGCCACCGCCACGGCCTGCTCCTGGAGGCCCCCCTCTGGGAGAACCGCATCCTCGGCCACGTCACCGAGGCGCCCAACTCCAAGCGCGGCATCCTCGACCCGAAGGCCGCCCGCAAGGACACCGAGCGGATCGTGCGCGAGTACGACGTCCGCACCCCCGGCATCGACGTCACCGCGTCCTCGCTCTCCGGCGGCAACCAGCAGAAGCTGATCGTCGGCCGCGAGATGAGCCACGGGCCCAAGTTCCTGATCGCCGCCCACCCCACCCGCGGTGTGGACGTCGGCGCGCAGGCGCAGATCTGGGACGCCATCCGGGACGCCCGCCGCGAGGGCCTCGCGGTGCTGCTGATCTCCGCCGACCTCGACGAGCTGATCGGCCTGTCCGACACCCTCCGGGTCATGTACCGCGGCAAGCTGGTCGCCGACGCCGACCCCGCCACCATCACGCCCGAGCAGCTGGGCTCCGCCATGACCGGCGCAGCCACCGGCCGCCTCGAAGGCACCGAAGAGCAGCCCGAAGACGGTGACGCCCGATGATGAAATTCGACAAGGACAAGCTGATCATCGGGGCCGCCGGCCCCGTGCTCGCCCTGGTCACGTCCTTCGTGCTCACCGTGCTGGTGCTGCTCGCGACGGGCCTGGACCCGATCGAGCCCATCCGGCTGATGATCGACAACGCCGGGTACTCCGACGTCCAGGTCCTCATCGTCAACCAGACCGGGATCTACTACCTGGCGGCCCTGGCCGTGGCCATCGGCTTCCGGATGAACCTCTTCAACATCGGCGTCGAGGGCCAGTACCGCCTCGCCGCGATGGTGTCGGCGCTCGTCGGTGCCGCGGTCGACCTGCCCGGTCCGCTGCACATCCTGCTGATCGTGATCGTCGCCATCGCGACCGGTGCGATCTGGGCCGGTATCGCGGGCGTCCTGAAGACCACCCGCGGTGTCTCCGAGGTCGTCTCCACGATCATGCTCAACGCCATCACCACCTCCCTGGTGGCCTGGCTGATCCTGCCGAAGAACTTCGGCGTCCAGCCCCAGGGCTCCAACGACCTCACCACCGGTCAGATCTCCGAGTCCGGCTGGTTCCCCGGCATCGACATGGGCGACGGCGGCGAGATCTACGGCTTCACCTTCGTCGCCCTCGCGCTCGGCGTCGTCTACTGGTTCGTCCTCAACCGCACCCGCTTCGGCTTCGACCTGCGCGCCACCGGTGAGAGCGAGTCCGCGGCCCAGGCCAGCGGCGTCGACGCCAAGAAGATGATCCTCACCGCGATGCTGATCTCCGGCGGCCTCGCCGGTCTGGCCGGCATGCCGATCCTGCTCGGCGAGTCGCACACGTACAGCCTGGCCTTCCCGGTCAACGTCGGCTTCACCGCCATCACCGTCGCACTGCTCGGCCGCAACCACCCGGTCGGCATCCTCTTCTCGGCCCTCCTCTTCGCGTTCCTCGACAAGGCGTCCTCCAGCCTGGACGTCGAGGGTTACCCGAAGGAGATCACCGAGATCATGCAGGGCATCATCGTGATCGCCGTGGTCGTCTCCTACGAGCTCGTCCGCCGTTACGGCCTCCGCCGCCAGCAGCAGAAGGTCGGCGAGGAGCTCGCCGCCGGCGGCGCCATCAAGACCGACAAGGAGGTGGCGGCATGAGCACCGGCACCGTTGCCAAGCCGAGCGCCGCGCCCAAGAAGGCCGGACGCCGCAAGCTGACCTGGCCCTGGATCCTGCTGATCGCCGCGGCCGGCCTCGTGCTCTTCTCGCTCGTCCGGGCCGTCTCCGGCGCCGACGACCTCACCTCCGTCGGCCAGGTCTCCGGCGCGCTCCAGCTCGCCGTGCCGATCGGCATGGCCGGTCTCGGCGGTCTGTGGGCCGAGCGCGCGGGCGTCGTCAACATCGGCCTCGAAGGCATGATGGTCCTCGGCACCTGGTTCGGCGCCTGGGCCGGCTACCAGTGGGGCCCGTGGACGGGTGTCGTCGTCGGCATCCTCGGCGGCGCGATCGGCGGTCTGCTGCACGCGATCATCACCGTCACGTTCAACGTGAACCACATCGTCTCCGGTGTGGCCATCAACATCCTCGCGGTCGGCTTCACCAAGTACCTGTCGAACTTCACCTTCGCCGAGGCCGAGGGCGGCTCCTCCAAGCAGTCCCCGCGCATCGACCCGATCACCGACATCACCATCCCGGGCCTCTCCGACTGGCTGATGGACCTCCAGCAGAAGCACTGGTTCCTGATCTCGGACCTCGCCGGCATCCTCGGCGGCCTGGTCACCAACCTGTCGCTGCTCACGATCGTGGCCGTCCTGCTCGTCCCGGCCACCTGGTGGATCCTCTGGCGCACGGCCTTCGGCCTGCGGCTGCGCTCCTGCGGTGAGAACCCGGTCGCGGCCGAGTCCCTGGGCGTCAACGTCTACAAGTACAAGTACATCGCCGTCGTCGTCTCCGGCGGCCTCGCCGGCCTCGGCGGCGCGTTCCTGGCGATCGTCTCCACCGGCATCTACCAGGAGGGCCAGACCGGCGGCCGCGGCTACATCGGTCTCGCCGCGATGATCTTCGGCAACTGGATGCCCGGCGGCATGGCCATGGGCGCCGGCCTCTTCGGCTTCACCGACAGCCTCAAGCTGCGCGGCGGCGCCGAGAACGTCCACGCGCTCCTGCTGCTCGTCGCGGTGCTCCTGGTGATCGCCGCCGCGTGGCAGCTGTACAAGAAGAAGTACTTCTCCGCGGCCGCGTCCGCGATCTTCTCCGCCGGCTTCTTCATCTGGTACTTCGTCACCGACGAGGTCCCGAGCCAGTTCGTCGACGCCGCCCCGTACGTCACCACCCTGCTCGTGCTCGCCCTCTCGGCGCAGCGCCTGCGGATGCCCAAGGCGGACGGTCTGCCGTACCGGAAGGGCCAGGGCAAGTGACGACCCCCGACTGGGAGGCCCTGCGTACGGCGGCCCGCGAGGCCATGTCCCGTGCCTACGCCCCGTACTCGGGCTTCCCGGTCGGCGCGGCGGCCCTCGTGGACGACGGGCGGGTGATCTCCGGCTGCAACGTGGAGAACGCCTCGTACGGCCTCAGCCTGTGCGCCGAGTGCGGGCTCGTCTCGCAGCTCCGGGCGACCGGCGGCGGCCGGCTCACGCACTTCGTGTGCGTGGACGGCCGGGGCGAGTCCCTGGTCCCGTGCGGACGCTGCCGGCAGCTCCTGTACGAGTTCGGGGGACCCGAGCTCGTCCTGGAGACCCCGGCGGGGTTCCTGACCCTGGCCGAGATGCTCCCGCAGGCCTTCGGGCCCGACCACCTCGCCAAGTAGCACCTAGGAGCGGCCCTTCCGGCACGATGGGAGGGTCGCTCCCCTTTCCTCCCCTCTATGCGCGTAGAAAGAGGCACCACCATGGACGTCATCTCCGTCATCCGCACCAAGCGGGACAAGGGCGAGCTGAGCCCGGAGCAGATCGACTGGGTCATCGACGCCTACACCCGCGGCGAGGTCGCCGACGAGCAGATGTCCGCCCTGGCCATGGCCATCCTGCTCAACGGCATGAACCGCGCGGAGATCGCCCGCTGGACCGCCGCGATGATCGCGTCCGGCGAGCGCATGAACTTCGACTCGCTCTCCCGCCCGACCGCCGACAAGCACTCCACCGGCGGAGTCGGCGACAAGATCACCCTCCCGCTCGCCCCGCTCGTCGCCGCCTGCGGCGCGGCCGTGCCGCAGCTCTCCGGCCGCGGCCTCGGCCACACCGGCGGCACCCTCGACAAGCTGGAGTCCATCCCCGGCTGGCGCGCGCTGCTCTCCAACGAGGAGATGCTGCACGTCCTCGACACCACGGGCGCGGTCATCTGCGCGGCGGGCGACGGCCTGGCCCCCGCCGACAAGAAGCTGTACGCGCTCCGCGACGTGACCGGCACGGTCGAGGCGATCCCGCTGATCGCCTCGTCGATCATGTCGAAGAAGATCGCCGAGGGCACCGGCTCCCTGGTCCTCGACGTCAAGGTCGGCACCGGCGCCTTCATGAAGAACATCGAGGACGCGCGCGAGCTCGCCCGCACGATGGTCGGCCTCGGCACCGACAGCGGCGTCAAGACGGTCGCCCTCCTCACCGACATGTCCACCCCGCTCGGCCTCACCGCGGGCAACGCCCTGGAGGTCCGCGAGTCGGTCGAGGTCCTCGCGGGCGGCGGCCCGAAGGACGTCGTCGACCTGACCGTCGCCCTCGCGGCCGAGATGCTGGCCGCCGCCGGCATCAAGGACGCCGACCCGGCGAAGGCCCTCGCGGACGGCTCGGCGATGGACCACTGGCGCCGGATGATCGCGGCCCAGGGCGGCGACCCGGACGCGGCCCTCCCGGTCGCCCGCGAGCAGCACGTCGTCACGGCCCCGTCGACCGGCGTCCTCACCCGCCTCGACGCGTACGACATCGGCATCGCCGCCTGGCGCCTGGGCGCGGGCCGCGCCCGCAAGGAGGACCCGGTGCAGGCGGGCGCGGGCGTCGAGCTCCACGCGAAGCCGGGTGACACGGTGACCGCGGGCCAGCCGCTGCTCACCCTCCACACGGACACCCCGGAGAAGTTCGACTACGCCCTGAAGTCCCTGACGGGCGCCTGGGACATCGCGGCCCCGGGCACGGAGTTCACCCCGAACCCGATCGTCCTGGACCGCATCGCCTGAGGCCCGGCCCGCGACGGGAGCCGGTGAAGGACTACACCGGCTCCCCGAGCAGCCCCGGCAGCTCCCGCATCGAGTCGAAGACCACCGTCCGGGGGCCCATCAGGCGGTCCGCCCGCGTCAGGCCGCCGCAGTAGCCGAAGGCGCGCATGCCGGCCGCGCGGGCGGCCCGGACGCCGTACGGGCTGTCCTCGACGACCGCGCAGCGCTCCGGCGGGACGCCCATCGAGGCCGCCGCGTGCAGGAACAGGTCCGGGGCGGGCTTGGCGCGGGCGACGTCGCGGGCGCTGAACATCCGGCCCTCGAAGCGGGCCAGGAGGCCGGTCCGGCCGAGGTTCTTGCGGATGCTGCCGTGGCTGCCGTTGGAGGCGAGGCAGTACGGGACGGACAGGCCGTCCAGGACGTCCGTGACGCCCTCCACGGCCGTCAGCTCCGCGTCCAGCGCGTCCTCGTACCGCTGCTTGAAGGGCGCCTGCCAGCCGGGTTCGAGGGGCCGGCCCCGCCGCTCCTCGACGATCGCCGTGAGCATCTCGTGCGAGGAACCGACGAAGAGCTCGGCCATCTCCGCCTCCGTGAACGCGGCGCCGAGGGAGGCGAACACCTCCCGGTCCACCCGGCAGTAGATCCGCTCGCTGTCCACCAGAACACCGTCACAGTCAAAGATCACCAGTTCGACAGGCTCAAGACTCATGATCCGGAGCCTAGCGATGAGTTCCGGGCGCCCGGGCGGTCTCCCCGGTGTGGACACCAGTCAGCCCCTCGTCGTGACCCTGCCCGCCCGCCCCGGCCCGGAGGACGTCGCCCGGCTCTGCGCCGAGCTCGGCGCCGCCCCGCCCGGTGACGTCGTCTGCGAGGTCGGCGCGCTCGCGGGCGCCGATCTCGCCGCCGTCGACGCCCTCGCCCGGCTGAAACTCGCCGCGAGCCGAAGGGGCCACCGGATCCGCTTCCACGGAGCAGGACCCGAACTGCGGACCCTGCTCCACCTCACCGGCCTCGCGGAGACCCTAGGCTTCTAGCCGCGCCGGCAGGTCGAAGAGCGGGAACCAGCGCTCCGTGTCCAGGAAGAAGTCCATCCCGCCGACCTTGCCGTCCCGCAGCTCCAGGACGATCAGCGCCCACGGGCTGAAGCCGCCCGCCGGGTCCGGGTGGTACTGGGCGAAGGCCGGGGAGCCGTTCGCCACGGTCGGCACCAGCTTCGAGCCCGAGCAGACCTCGCCGACGCCCAGCATCCAGCCCACGATGTCGTCGTGGCCGCGCAGCCACAGGTCGTACGGCGGCATGGACATCGTCGCGTCCTCGTGGAGGAGCGCCGTCAGCGCCTTCATGTCGTAGCCCTCGAACGCGGCGACGTAGCGCTCCAGGAGCGCCTGCTGCTCCTCGTCCAGCGGGTCCGCCGGGTCGGAGGCGGCCGGGGCCTGCTCGGCGAGGGTCGCGCGGGCCCGCTGGAGGGCGCTGTTGACCGAGGCGACGGAGGTGTCGAGGAGCTCCGCGACCTCGCTCGCCTTCCAGGCGAGGACCTCGCGCAGGATGAGCACGGCCCGCTGCTTGGGCGGCAGGTGCTGAAGCGCGGCCACGAACGCGAGCCGTACGGACTCCCGGGACAGCGCCGTCTCCGCCGGATCGCCCGCCGTGGGCAGCACCCGCCCGTCGGGGATCGGCTCCAGCCAGGTGATCTCGGGCTGCTTCACGAGCTGCGCCTGAGCGACGGGCGTCGGGGAGCTCAGATCCATCGGCCGCGCCCTCTTGTTCCCCGCGTTCAGCGCGTCCAGGCAGACGTTGGTGGCGATCCGGTACAGCCAGGACCGCAGCGAGGAGCGGCCCTCGAAGGAGCCGATGGCCTTCCAGGCGCGGACCATGGTGTCCTGCACCGCGTCCTCCGCCTCGAAGGAGGAACCGAGCATCCGGTAGCAGTAACCGGTCAGCTCCCTGCGGTACTTGTCGAGTTCCTCGGTCGTCGCCGTCGCGGCATCGCTCATCGGGTCCACACCCCACTCACCCCTCACCGGTACCCGTTCGGCGCCGGTGAGAGGGAAGCTACCGCAGTGGACTGACAGCCGGGGTCAGGTTCCCGGCTTGCGGCCGTAGACGAAGACGTCGTCGCCGTTCCTGAGCAGATTCCAGTACGCTTTCGCGTCCCTCGGCGTCATGTTGACGCAGCCGCCGGAGCCCGGCGGGTTCCACATGGACTTGGTGGTCGAGTGGAAGGCCTGGCCGCCGTCGAAGAACTGCGAGTACGGCATGGAGACGTGGTAGATCGTCGACCAGTGGTTGATGTTCCGCCAGTAGATCTTCTTGGAGCCGGTACGCGTCTCGGTGCCGTCCTTGCCCGTACGGACCGGCACCGGGCCGTACTTGAGGCGCGAGCCGTCCTGGATCCAGCTGAGCTGGCGGGTCAGGTCGACACAGGCGATCCGGCCGCGGTTGGTCGGGCAGGTGCCCGCCCGGTTGGGGTTGGTGCCGGCCGCCCTCTGCTGGAGCATCGTGTTCATGGTGCGCCAGGTGACCGGCCCGGCGTACCCCATGGTCGGGGTGATGCCGTGCTTGGCCTGGAAGGCCTGGATGGCCTGACAGTCGGCGAGCGACTGGCGTCCGTCGACCGGCCGGCCGAGGAACTTCTCCACCTGCTTCTGGTACGGCCCCGTCGTCACGTTGCAGGACGCCGCCTGCGCCGGGGCCGTACCGAGCGCGATCGTCATCGGCACCACGAGCGACGTGATGCCGGCGGCGATGCCCGCCCTTCTGCCGACGAGCCGCGAGATTCTTTTCATGATCGTCAACTCCCCCTTGAGTCCCTGCACTTGAGGACGTAAGGGGGAGTGTGACGGTTGCAGGCCCGTGGCGGGAGACCGCCTACGCCGCCGCCGGGTGCAGGCGCCGCGCCTCGACGCGCGCGCTGTGCGAGCCGTACAGGGTGACCGAGACGACCCCGAGGACCGCGACCAGGCCGATCAGGACCGTACCCGCCCAGCCGCCCGCGTGGAAGGCGATCGCGCCGAGCGTGCCGCCCGCGCTGCTGCCCAGGTAGTACGCCGACTGGTAGAGCGCCGAGGCCTGCGCGCGGCCCGTCTTCGCCGTGCGGCTCACCGAGGAGGAGGCGACCGCGTGGCCCGCGAAGAAACCGGCCGTGATCAGGACCAGGCCCGCGAGGACCAGGGCCAGGGAGTCGGACAGGGAGCACAGCAGGCCCGCCGCCGTCGTGGAGACCGCCAGGTACAGCGCGCCGCGCCGGCCCAGCCGGCCGACCAGCTTGCCGGCCGCCGCCGAGGAGACCGTACCGACCAGGTAGATCAGGAAGATCGAGCCGATCACACCCTGCGGCAGCGAGAACGGCGCCTCCACCAGGCGGTAGCCGATCACCGTGTACACGGCGCCGAAGACCGTCATGAACAGCGCGCCGATCACGTAAAGACGCATCAGGAGCGGGTCGGCCAGGTGACCCCGGACGGTCTTCGCCAGCGCCTTCGGGTTCAGCGTGCCGGGCGTGAAGTGCCGGGCCTTCGGGAGCAGCGCCCGGAAGGCGAGCGCGCACGCCAGGGAGGTCAGGCCGACGGCGGCCAGACCCGCGCGCCAGCCCCACAGCTGGGAGACCCAGCCGGTCACGAGCCGGCCGCTCATGCCGCCGATCGAGTTGCCCGCCACGAAGAGGCCGATCGCCGCGATCAGCGCCTTGGGCCGCACCTCCTCGGCGAGGTACGCCATCGCCGAGGCCGGGAGGCCGGCGAGCGCGGCGCCCTGGACCGCGCGGAGCGCGATCAGCGACTCCAGGTTCGGGGCGAGCGGCACCAGGAGGGCCACGGCGACCGCGACCGAGAGGGAGGCCGTCATCATCGCGCGCCGCCCGAAGCGCTCCGAGAGGGCGCTGAGCGGCAGGACGCAGAGGGCGAGGGCGCCGGTCGCGGCGGAGACCGTCCAGGAGGCGGCGGAGGCGGTGGCGCCGAACTCGGCCGAGATGGCCGGGAGGAGGGCCTGCGTGGAGTAGAGGAGGGCGAAGGTGGCCAGTCCGGCGGCGAAGAGCGCGAGGCTCATCCGGCGGTAGCCGGGGGCACCGGGGGAGAGGCGGGTGTCGGCGGACGCGGTGGTGGCGGCCGCCTTGGTACTGGCGGAAGGCATGTCACGAACGTAGGACGGTCCGCTTCATGCGTCCAATGCACGGAACTGCTGTAATCGTTCCCATGGTGCATGAGTACAGGCCACAGCCTCGGCTGTCACCGAACAGTAACGAAGAAGACATGGGACTGCTGCTCGCGCCGCGGCTCGCGTACTTCGCCGCCGTCGCCCGGCACGAGCACGTGACCCGCGCCGCGGCCGAGATGGGCGTGCCCCAGTCGACGCTCTCGCGGGCCATGGTCCGGCTCGAACAGGACCTCGGCGTCACCCTCTTCGCCCGCCGCGGCCGCACCGTCTCCCTCACCCCGGCCGGCCGCCGCTTCCTCACCGCCGCCGAGCGGGCCCTCGCCGAGGTGGAGCGGGCCGCCGACACCGTACGGGCCGATGCCGACCCGACGGCGGGCCGGGTCGCCTTCGGCTTCCTCCATACGATGGGCTCCGAGACCGTCCCCGGCCTCATCCGCGCCTTCCGCGTCGACCACCCCCGCATCCGCTTCACCCTCGTCCAGAACTACGGCGAGGCCATGATCGAGCGGCTGCGCGCCGGGGACCTCGACCTCTGCCTGACCTCCCCGGTGCCGGACGCCCCCGACCTGGTGGCCCGGCGCCTCGACGAACAGCGGCTGCGGCTCGTCGTCCCGGACGACCACCGGCTCGCGGGCCGCAAGCGGGTGCGGCTCGCCGAGGCCGCGGAGGAGACCTTCGTGACCCTGGAGCCGGGGTACGGGCTCCGCCGCATCACCGACGACCTGTGCGCCGAGGCCGGCTTCAAGCCCCGGGTCGCCTTCGAGGGGGAGGAGGCCGAGACCCTGCGCGGCCTCGTCGCCGCCGGGCTCGGCGTCGCCCTGCTGCCGCCGCCCGCCGTGCCCCGCCCCGGCGTCGTCGAACTCACCGTCACCGCGCCGCGCGCGGTCCGCGAGATCGGCGTCGCCTGGCTGGACGGCCACCCGGACACGGCCCCGGTGGCCGCCTTCAAGAAGTTCCTGCTCAGCAGGCGCGGCCACCTGCTCCCGAAGGAGCCGTCACTTCCGGCGTGAGTCCGTCACCTCCGGCGTGAGCTCCCGAAGCCCGCCGCGAGCGGCATCCGCAGGCCCAGCGGCGGAGGAGCCGCCATCGCGTCGGTCACCGGGCGGGCGACCGGCCGGGAGAACAGGGCGCCGAGCACGAAGTCCGCGGCGAGGGCCCGGACCTCGGCCGCGTACTGGCGCAGCGCGTGGCCGTCCGAGTGGACCTCGAAGCGACAGGTGTCCCGGTTGGCCTTCTTCGCCCGCTCGGCGAACCGGAACGACAGCTCCGGGTCCGTCCGCGCGTCGTTCGTGCCGTGCACGAGCAGCACCCTGCGCCCCACCAGCTGCCGCACCGGCTCCGGCTCCGCCGCCACGTCGTCCTCCGGCAGCCATGGCGCGAGCGCCAGCACCGCGCCGACCGCCGGATGCCCGGCCGCCCGCAGCGCCGCCCGCGCCCCCATCCCGTGGCCCAGGAGGCAGACCGGGACGTCGCCGTAGCGCCGTACGGCCTCCTCGACCGCCCAGGAGGCGTCCGCCACGAGATCCGCGTCCGCGCCGTTCCAGCCGCGCGCCCGGTAGCGCACCACGTGCGCCGCGAGCCCCTCGGACCGGCCCGCCCGCACCAGTTCACGCGCCGGCGCGAGCATCGCCGCGTGCGCCCGCGCGGAGGCCCGCCGGGCCGACACGGGCTCGCCGTCCGGCAGGAGCAGCACCACGCCGCCCACCGCCGCGACCGCCGACCGGGAACCGACGGGGCGCCCGAGCCGGGGTCTCCGGGTCTCGGGCGGCCCCACGAGTGCGAAGTGCGCCATGGCAGAACAGTCTCAGAAGGAGAGGTGTACGCCAGTCGTACGCGCGGTCTCTGTTACGTATCGTCCGGAGACCGAACGCCCTTTGCTCCTATACCCGTTCGAACCGGGCCACCGAGCCGACGACCGTGAAGCCCCTCCGGCCGTACCAGGTGTGCGGCCAGTCGCCCGCGAAGGCGGTGAGGAAGCGGGTCGTGCAGCCCGCGGCGGCGGCCTCGTGCAGGGCGGTGTCGAGCACCTTCCCCGCGTACCCCTGCTTCAGATGGGCCTCCACGGTGACCAGGTCCTCGATCTGCGCGATGCCCGTCGCCGGGTCCATGTACAGATCGACCCAGGCGGCCACCTCCCCCTCCGGGGTGTGCGCGGCGAAGAAGCGGACGACGTCGGCACCCCGCCGCCGCGCCACCCGCCGCTCCACCAGGTGCCCGATCTGCTCGGGCGTCGCCTGCGGGGCGAACCGCGGCCAGGACGCGGCGACCGGGCCGCGCAGTTCGTCGAAGTCCACCTCGCGCGCCCCGCCGTGCTCCGGCACCGGGCCGCTGTGCGCCATGATCAGGGTGGTGGCGTGCCGGAACCCGGCCCGCTCCATCGGCGCCACACAGGCGGCGGCGACCTGCTCGTCGAGGACGTACGCGAAGCGGTACGGGAGATGGCTCTGCGCCTCGTCCGTGTAACCGGCCAGCGCCTCCGGGTCCACGGCCCCGTAGGCGAGCACGTGGTTGTTGCCCCGGGAGTGCCGGAAGTCGTCGTCGAGCACCGCGACGGCGCCCGGGAACTCGACGGTACGGGCCGCCTGCCGGCGGTGGAAGTCGGACAGGAAGCGGTGGATGCGCGGGAGTTCGGCTGCGGTGGACGTCATACGGGCAGGCTAGGCGGGGCCGTCTCCGCGCCGCCACGAGAAAAACGGTGCCGCACGGGGTGTTCTACGCGCGTAGGGGCTAGAGTGCGGAAATGACGAGCCAGACCCCCAACGTCCCCACCGCGGACCAGATCCGCCGTGCCCCGAAGGTGCTGCTCCACGACCACCTCGACGGCGGACTGCGCCCCGGCACGATCATCGAACTCGCCCAGGAGCAGGGCTACGAGCAGCTGCCCGAGACGGAGCCCGACAAGCTCGGCATCTGGTTCCGCGAAGCCGCCGACTCCGGCTCCCTGGAGCGGTACCTGGAGACCTTCGCGCACACCTGCGCCGTCATGCAGACCCGGGACGCCCTCTTCCGCGTCGCCGCCGAATGCGCCGTCGACCTCGCCGAGGACGGCGTCGTCTACGCCGAGGTGCGCTACGCCCCCGAGCAGCACCTGGAAGGCGGTCTCACCCTCGAAGAGGTCGTGGAGGCCGTCAACGAGGGCTTCCGCGAGGGCGAGCGGCAGGCCAGGGCCAACGGCCACCGCATCCGGGTCGGCGCCCTGCTGACCGCCATGCGGCACGCCGCCCGCGCCCTGGAGATCGCCGAACTCGCCAACCGCTACCGCGACACCGGCGTCGTCGGCTTCGACATCGCGGGCGCCGAGGCCGGCTACCCGCCCACCCGCCACCTCGACGCCTTCGAATACCTCAAGCGGGAGAACAACCACTTCACGATCCACGCGGGCGAGGCCTTCGGGCTCCCCTCGATCTGGCAGGCGCTCCAGTGGTGCGGCGCCGACCGGCTCGGCCACGGCGTCCGGATCATCGACGACATCGAGGTCGCCGACAGCGGCGCGGTCCGCCTCGGCCGCCTCGCGGCCTACGTCCGCGACAAGCGCATCCCGCTGGAGATGTGCCCCTCCTCCAACCTCCAGACCGGCGCCGCCGCCTCCATCGCCGAGCACCCCATCGGTCTGCTCCGCACCCTCCATTTCCGGGCCACGGTCAACACCGACAACCGGCTCATGAGCGGGACGAGCATGAGCCGGGAATTCGAGCTGCTGATCGATGCATTCGACTACACGCTCGACGACATGCAGTGGTTCACGGTCAATGCGATGAAATCAGCGTTCATTCCTTTCGATGAACGACTCGCCATGATCAACGAGGTCATCAAGCCCGGATACGCCGAGCTCAAGTCCGAATGGCTGTTCCAGCAGACCGCCACGACCAGCGAGTCTTCCCGTACGGAAAGCTGAAACACGCCCCGCGCAGGGGACGGGAGCGGCCGGGTCGATGCGACACCCGGCCGCTTTTCGGTGTTTGCGGAGGCGACGTTCGCTGGTTAGGTTGCAGAGCCGCTCTCAATTCCCAGGATTTCCCCGCCCGGCTTTCCCGGAAGCCCCCGGATTCCCCAAGGAAGATTTTCTGATGAAGCAGTCTGCCGCCAAGAAGCTCGGTGTCGCCGCTCTCGGTGCCGCTTTCGTCGCCGCCGGTGCCGGCGCGGCCAACGCCGCGTCGCCCCTGCCGCTCGACGCCGACGCGCTGGGCACGGTGACCTCGGCCGTCCCGCTGGGTGACGGCCTCACCACGCTCCCTGACGGCGCCTCCGAGTCCCTCGGTGCCGGCCAGGGCGCCCTCGGTCAGGGTGTCGACCAGGGCGTGAAGACCCTCCCGGCCGCCGCCGGCCAGGCCACCCAGAACCTCCCGCTGGACGCCGCCGCCGGCGGCCTCGGCGCCACCCCGCTCGGCGGCCTCCTCGGCGGCCTGCCGCTGAACGGCCTGCCGCTCGGCTGACCCCCGCCGTACGACGCCGAAGGGGCGCGCACCCGGAACCCGGGTACGCGCCCCTTCGGCGTACGCACGGCCCTACCAGGCCGTGCTCGCGGTCTTCTCCGCCGGCAGGAAGATCCACAGGCCCAGGTAGATCAGGAACTGCGGTCCCGGCAGCAGGCACGAGACCAGGAAGATCAGACGCATCGTCGTCGCGGAGATGCCGAAGCGCCGGGCCAGCGCCGCGCACACTCCGCCGAGCACGCGTCCGTCACGGGGGCGGGACAGTGCGGCCATGGTGGGCTCCTTCGGAGTCGGTCCGGGAGCCGCTCCTGCGGGCTCCCGATGACTCCATCCTGCCGCCGCGAACGGGGACGAAGCGTCCGTCTACGGGGCGATCGGGACCCTGGAAATCGTCGGGGTCGCACCCTGAGGACCCTGCCCTCGGCGCAGCCGGCTCCGGCAGGCCGGGACGATCAGGAGATGCGCGAGGGCGACGCCCGTCGTGTTCAGGAGTACGGAGTCCACGTCGACGACCTGCCCCGGCACGGCGGTCTGGAGCAGCTCGATCGCCAGCGACACGAGCGCGCCGGCGGCGGTCGTACGGGTCAGGGAGGCCCAGCCGGAGACGTGCAGCCGTCCGTCGGCCATCGGGAGCAGCACCCCGAGCGGGGCCAGGAGCAGCAGGCCCTCGCCGATCAGCCGGGCCGCCTCGACGCCGCCGAGCGCGAGGTCCGCCCGGATGCCGTGCAGCGGGATCGTGTTCGGGGCGGTCACCCAGGCGACGTCCCGTGGGCGCAGGCTGACCCAGGCGACGAGCAGCAGATGCGCGAGGAGGAGGACGAACCCCGTCACGCGGACGACCATGGCGGCCTGGCCGCCCGAACCTTGACGCTGCACGCCCCCCAAGACGCCCAACAGAGCGGAATCGGTTCCGCACGCCGCCGTTGTGACCCTACGTTCCGCCGGGGCGGTGCCCACCCACCCAGACGGCGCCCCGCCCGTTGTGGGCAGGCGTTCCGCAAGGGGCGGAACGGGTGGGCACAACGGACGGCGCCCTTGCCGGCGCCAGAGGCTCCCGCGCCTGAACCCGCACCGGATGTGCGCCGCCACGGTGGGTGCGGGTCCAGGCGCGGAACGCGGAGGCGCCGCGGAAGGGCGCCGTCCCGTGTGCCCACCCTCCCCCAAGCTCTCGGCTTCGCTCGAGCAGGGGGGACCCCCACGCCCCAGCGGGACGATTGCCCACACGGGCGTGAGCACCGCCCAGCCGGGCGCGGGCCCGCACGGGCGTGGGCGCCGCCCAGCCGGGCGTGGGCCCGCACGGGTGTGGGGTCAGCTCGCCGCGGGTGGGGCGGCCGTCGGCGGGGTCGTGTCCGGGCGTTCTCGGAGGTCGGGGGTGCAGCGGTACCTCTTCGGGGCGTACTGGCCCGGCCCACCCAGCAGCACCGTGTGCCCCCCCGCCCCCGCCGAGCTCTCCGCGAACGTGCAGACCAGCTGCGACAGGGCCGTCGGCGCCAGGTCCTCCGGCTGCCGGCTCAGCCGCAGCGTGCCCGCCGGGTCGCCCCGGTGCCCGCCGGCGACCGTCAGCGGCCCCCGTACCTCGGTCGTGAAACCGGCCTCCCGCTCGCTCTCCGAGGGCTCGGCGAGCAGCTGCGCCAGCAAGCCCCCGGCGGTCCGCACCGGATCGCCGCCCGCCTTCTCCTCCGGCAGCGGCGACTTGCGGTCCACCGCCTCCAGCTGCGAGCCGCAGACCAGGAACACCCGGACCGGCACCCCCTGTGCCGCCGCCTCGGACGTACCGTCGTCGGTGACGCTGCACGGGACCCGCGACGGCGCCGCGCCCGCGTCGACCGGGACCGAGGTGGTCCGGATGCCGCAGCCGGTGAGCAGGGCCGTGAGGGCGACCGCCGGGACCAACAGACGACGCCTCATGCTTCCTCCTCCTCGCCCTGGCTGCTGCGGGTCTGCACCTCGCGCGTGATCCCCGAGGCGTCCAGCGGCAGCCGAAGGACGAACACCGCGCCGTCGACCTCGCCGTCCTCGCCGACCGAGTTCGACGCCGTGATGGAACCGCCGTGGATCAGCGCGTTCTCCATGGCGATCGACAGGCCGAGCCCGCTGCCGTCGGACCGCGGCCGGGACGCGCTCGCCTTGTAGAAGCGGTCGAAGACGTGGGGGAGTACTTCCTCGGGGATGCCGGGTCCGTGGTCCCGTACCGCGATGACCAGCTCTTCCTCGTCCGTGCGGACCGACACCCGCACCGGCGAGCCGCCGTGCTTGAGCGCGTTCCCGATCAGGTTCGCCAGGATCACGTCGAGGCGGCGCGGGTCGAGCGGCGCGACGATCCCGCGCTCCGCGTCGAGCTCCACCGCGTCCAGCCAGGCGCGCGCGTCGATGCACGCGGTGATCTGGTCGGCGATGTCCACGTCGTCGAGGACGAGCCGCGCGGTGCCCGCGTCGAAGCGGGTCACCTCCATCAGGTTCTCCACCAGGTCGTTGAGGCGCCGGGTCTCGCTCACCACGAGCGCGACCGCCGGGGCGATCATCGGGTCGAGGGAGTCCTGTTCGTCCTCCAGGACCTCGGTGACGGCCGTCAGGGCGGTCAGCGGGGTCCGCAGCTCGTGCGACATGTCGGCGACGAACCGCCGGGAGGACTCCTCCCGCGCGCTCATGTCCGCGACCTTCTTCTGCAGCGACTCGGCCGCGCTGTTGAACGTACGGGACAGATCGGCGAGTTCGTCGGCGCCGGAGACCCGCAGCCGGGTGTCGAGCTTGCCCTCGCCGAGCTGCCGGGCCGCCTCGCCGAGCCGGTGCACGGGACGCAGCACGGTCGTCGCCGCGACCTGCGCGAGCAGCACCGAGCCGGCCACCGCGAGCGCGGTGGCGATCCCCAACGACCAGGCGAGCGAGTTCAGATCGGCCTTCTCCGCGGCCAGCGACTTGAACATGTACCCGGCGGGGCCACCGCCGTCGATCCGTGTCCCGCCGACCAGGTACGGCGTCCCGTTCCGTTCCGTACGCTGCCAGAACAGGTGGTACGGATAGGCGTTGACGTCCGTTACCTGCCGCTTCGTGTCCACGGCGTCCTGGAGGGAGCGCGGCACGTCGGCCAGCGTGAAGTCGTCCGGGTCCGAGGCGCCGACGATCGGCTTGCCCGCGGCCCGCTCGCCGAGCAGCAGCACCTGGTAGTCGGCGCCGCCGCTCGCCATCTGCTCGGCGGTCCGCCGCAGGTCGTCCTGGGTGGGCCGGAGCGGCAGCGTCGCCGCCCGGTTCTGCATCTCCTGCCGGAAGTCGTTGAGCGCCCCGTCCTGGGTACGGGTCAGCACCGCCTCACGGTTCAGCCAGTACGCGATGCCGGAGGCGGCGACGGCCGCGGTGAGCGCGACGAGGGCGAAGACGACGACGAGCCGCAGCCGCAGGCTCGAGAGCCGCAGCCGCGCGTAGATCCCTTTGCTCACGCAGGGACGTCCAGCCGGTAGCCGACCCCGCGGACGGTACGGATCAGCGTCGGCGAGGACGGCACGTCCTCCACCTTGGCGCGCAGCCGCTGCACACAGGCGTCGACGAGCCGCGAGTCGCCCAGGTAGTCGTGCTCCCACACGAGCCGCAGCAACTGCTGCCGGGACAGCGCCTGTCCGGGCCGCCGGCTCAGCTCCAGGAGCAGCCGCAGCTCGGTCGGGGTCAGCTGGAGGTCCTCGCCGTTCTTGGTGACCGTCATCGCCGAACGGTCGATGACCAGCGAGCCGTACGTCGCCGAGTCCGTCGACTCGCGCTCCCCGCGCCGCAGCACGGCCCGGATGCGGGCGTCCAGGACCCGCCCCTGCACCGGCTTGACGACATAGTCGTCGGCGCCGGACTCGAGGCCGACGACCACGTCGATGTCGTCGCTGCGCGCGGTCAGCAGGATGATCGGCAGCTGGTCGGTCCGGCGGATGCGCCGGCAGACCTCGAAGCCGTCGATGCCGGGCAGCATGACGTCGAGCACGACCAGGTCCGGCCGCTGCTCACGCAGCAGCTGGAGGCCGTCCTCGCCCGTGGCGGCGGTGGCCACCCGGTGACCCTGCCGGGACAGGGAGAGTTCGAGGGCCGTCCGGATGGCGTCGTCGTCCTCGATCAGCAGCAGAAAAGGCACGCCGTCATTCTGGCCCATTGGGCCGTCCGAGATCGACCGGTCGGCGACTCGCTTCTGTTCCGTTCCCTGTGACACGGCTGTGACAGTCGGCGGACAACGCCATGAAGTCCGGCGGGCAAGCTTCTTGGCACACGGACCGAAACACACTCCAACCGACGGGGGGCGCGAGATGAACGCACTGCACAGCACCACCTCAAGCGCAGTTGTCACGCGTCTCCACGACGTCGTGCGGAGCACGGAGAAGTCCGGCGGGATGAACGGGCGGGGGTGCGTTCGGACCGTCGGGCGTCAGCGCAAGGCGCCGTACATGGTGGCCGTTGCTGACGGGGGAGCGGCGTACGGGGAGGTCACGGGGGAGCGCACGAGCTGCTCGGAAGCCGAGTTCACGGCTTACGTGCAGGAGCGTCGTGCCTCCCTGTACGCCACCGCCTACCACCTCACCGGTGACCGTTTCGAGGCCGAGGACCTGCTCCAGAGCGCGCTGTTCTCCACGTACCGCGCCTGGGACCGGATCAGCGACAAGGCGGCCGTGGGCGGCTACCTGCGTCGCACCATGACGAACCTGCACATCAGCGCCTGGCGCCGGCGCAAGCTCAACGAGTACCCGACCGAGGAGCTGCCGGAGACGGTCGGCGAGACGGACGCGATGCGGGGCACGGAGCTGCGCGCGGTCCTGTGGCAGGCCCTGGCCCGGCTGCCCGAGCTCCAGCGGACGATGCTGGTGCTGCGCTACTACGAGGGCCGTACGGATCCGGAGATCGCGGAGATCCTGGACATCAGTGTCGGCACGGTGAAGTCGAGCATCTGGCGCTCGCTGCGGCGACTGCGCGAGGACGAGGTGCTGAGCTTCGGCCGTGACGAGGAGGAGTCCTTCGGCGAGCTGGTGGCCTGAAGGTCGGGGGGACACGCCCGGTAGGGGCCCACGGGGGAAACGGGGGCCTTGCCGGGACGGGGGAAACACGGGGGAACCGTACGGGGGTACGGGGAAACACGAAGCGGGTCGTACGAGTCCGGGGGGTCTCGTACGGCCCGCTTCGTGCGTCGCGGCTAGACCGGCGTGCGGTGGCGGCCCGCCGCCGCGGCGGCCAGGCGGCCCAGGGCTTCCGGCTTCGCGCAGGGATGGGCGCCGAGCGCGGTCTGGCGGGCGACGATCGCGCGCTCGGCGCGCATCAGGCGCCAGCCGCGGCGCAGCAGGAACGGGACGGACTTGCGGCCCTCGCGCAGGTCGCGAAGCAGCCGGCGGCGGAACGTCGTCGAGGGGCGGCCCCGCAGGCACAGCGCGTCCGCGAGGACGTCCAGGTCACGGCAGCGGTTCACGATCTCGGCCGCGAAGATGCCCTCCGCCACGAAGAGCGGCGTCCGCGCGATGTCGAGGCGCTCCCGGTCCACCCGGGAGCTGGTGGCGATGTCGTACACGGGGACGTCGGTCCGCCCCGTACGGCACAGCTCGACGATCGCGGCGACGGCGGCGTCCGCGTCCCAGGACCGTGGGGAGTCCCAGTCGATGTCCGTGGAGCCGTCGACGAGTGGGAGCGACGGGTCGTCGGCCTCCTTGTAGAAATCGTCGAGGCGCAGGACCGGAAGGCCGGTGACGGCGGCGAGGGACGACTTGCCGGAGCCGGAGGGGCCCGCGAGCAGGACGACCCGGGTCGGGATCGGTTGGGAACTCACGGAACACCAGTGTGAGGCATTCCCCCGTCCAGGGGACCACCGAGGACGGCCGTTGGTATCGAGCATCACACCTCGACTACTGTCGGTGCCCGCCCGCTCACCCCCTGGAAGGATCCCCATGGCGCGTCACGCAGACCACCGGACCCCCCGTCGCAGCGCCCTGCTCAAGGCCGGTCTCACCGTCACGGCGGCGGGTGCGGCGATGCTCGGGGCGGGTGCCGGGGCGCAGGCCGCCGCCGCCGTGCCGCTGCCCGTCGACTCGCTGAGCCGGACGGACGCCGCCGCGGCCGGGGCCGGCGCGCTGGAGGGCGTGACCCACGGCGTGGGCCCGCTGACCCGGCTCCAGCTCGACCCGCTGGCCAACACGGGCGTGGACCCGCTCGACAACGGCCTCGGCACCCAGGTCGCCGACTTCAAGCCGATCGGCACCAACCTGGTCACCGACCACGTCACGAAGGGCGGGGCAGTGGCCGACCTGCCGCTGGCCGGTCCGCTGACGCGGGGTCTGCTTCCGTAGCGTCGCGCAGCGGGACCTCGCGTACGAGCCAGGCCACCGCGAACGCCAGGGCGGCGAGCACGGCCGTGCCGAGCAGCACCCCGTGCACGCCGCTGGTCACCGCCGCCCGCAGGCCCTCCCGTACCGGCTCCGGCAGTCCTGCGGCCTGGGCCGGGGTCAGGTTCGGGTCGGTCCCCGCGAGGCGCGCGGTGAAGACGGCGCCGAGGGCCGCGACGCCCAGGGAGCCGCCGAGGGTGCGGACGAGCGTGACGGTGCCGCTCGCCGCGCCCATGTCCCGGGGCGGGGCGCTGTACATCGTGATGAGCAGGGTCGACTGCATGAGGAAGCCCATGCCGGCGCCCGGGATCACGGTGAGCGCGGACGCGACGGCCGTCGGGGTGTCCACGTCGAGCAGGAGCAGCGCGAGCGCGCCCGCGGTCATGAGCCCGCCGCCGAGGATCGGGTAGATCCGGTAGCGGCCGTCGCGCGCGATCAGCCGGCCGGTGACGAGCTGGACGCCGACCATGCCGAGCATGAGCGGCAGCAGGAGCAGTCCGCTCGCCGTGGACGTCCGGCCGCTGACGAACTGGAAGTACTGCGGCAGGTAGTTCATCGCGGCGATCATGCCCGCGCCGACGAGCAGGCTCAGTATCTGCGCGAGGGCGAAGTTCCGGCTGTGGAACAGCCGGGGCGGGATCACCGGCTCGGTGGCGCGCCGCTCGGTCCTGACGAACAGGGCGAGGGCGGCGACGGCGGTCGCGGCCAGGGCGAGGATGCCCGGCGAGGTCCAGGCGTACCGCGTTCCGCCCCAGGTCGCGAGCAGGGTCAGGGCGAGGATGCCGGTGGTGAGGAGCAGGGCCCCGGCCACGTCCACGCGGGCCCGGACGCGCGGGGTGCGGACGCGCAGCCCGAGGGAGACGAGCAGCAGCGCGGCGATGCCGACGGGCAGGTTGACGTAGAAGGCCCAGCGCCAGTTCAGGTGGTCGGTGAGCAGTCCGCCGAGGAGCGGGCCGCCGGCGAAGGCGACCGGGAGCATCGCGCCGGTGATCGCCTGCACCTTCGGGCTGTCCTGCGGGGAGACGACGGTGCCGATCAGGGCGAAGGCGCCGACCATCAGGCCGCCGGCGCCGACGCCCTGGAGGGCGCGGAAGGCGATGAGCTGGTCCATGGTCTGGGCGAGGCCGGAGAGGACGGAGCCGGCGAGGAAGACGGCGACGGCGGTGAGGTAGGCGCCCTTGCGTCCGTACAGGTCGCCGGCCTTGCCCCACAGGGGTGTGCTGACGGCGGCGGTGAGGAGGTAGGCGGTGACCACCCAGGACAGCCGGTCGAGGCCGCCGAGTTCGCCGGCGACGGTGGGGAGCGCGGTGCCGACGATCGTGCCGTCGAGGGTGCCGAGGACGATGCCGAGCATGAGTCCGGTGAGGCCCGGGTAGGGGAGCGGCTTTCGCTGGTCGGTCATGGTCAGGCTCCGTACGGCTTCTTGGCGCGGGCCTCGCGGAGGGCGTCGGCCCACCAGACGAGCCGTTCGAGCATCGCCTTCGCGGCGGTGTCGGCGCCCGGGTCGACGGCCTTGCCCTCGGCGTCGAACTGACCCCAGACGCCGGCGAGTCCGACCGACTCGCGGAGGGTGACGGCGTGCAGTTCGGCGAAGACCCCGCGCAGGTGCTCGACGGCGCGCAGGCCGGCCGAGAAGCCGCCGTAGGAGACGAAGGCGACGGGCTTGGCGTGCCACTCCTTGTTGTGCCAGTCGATCGCGTTCTTCAGGGACGCGGGGTAGCTGTGGTTGTACTCGGGTGTGACGACGACGAAGGCGTCGGCGGCGGCCAGGCGCGGGGACACCGCCCGCAGGAGGGCCAGGTCGGCCTCGTCGGCGGGGGCCTGGCCGAGGTGCGGGAAGACCGTGGGCAGCGGGGTCTCGGCGAGGTCGATCACGTCGACGGCCAGGTCGGGGCGGTCGGTGGCGTGGCCGGCGAGCCAGTGCGCGACGGTCGGGCCGAGGCGGCCTTCGCGGGTCGAGCCCTGGATGACGGCGAGGCGGAGCGGCGTGCTCATGGGTCCCCCTGGAGAGAGCGGTTGTGTACGACGTACACCGATGGGTGTACAACGTACACGTCGGTGTGTACGGCGTCCACAAGGCATACGCTGTACGCGACACAAGGAGGCCGGAGTGGCGAAGAAGGACGAGACGGACCGCGTCTCGCTGTGGGAGCGGCTCGATCGGCCCGCGGCGCCCAGGGCCTCCCTCACCCCGGGCCGGATCGCCGAGGTCGCGATCGGGATCGCGGACCGCGAGGGATTCGCCGCCGTCACCATGCGGAAGGTCGCCGCCGAACTGGGCGTCGCGCCCATGGCCGCGTACCGGCACGTCGACGGCAAGGACGAGCTGTGGGCGCTCATGGTCGACCGGGTCTCCAGCGAGATGGAGCCCCCCGAGCCCGGCGAGGGCTGGCGGGACACCCTGCGGACCCACGCGCACCGCACCCGCGAAGGGATGCTCCGCCACCCCTGGCTCGCCCAGCTGCCGACCCCGCTCTTCGCCCTCACCCCGAACCGGCTGGCGGCGGCCGAGCGGCAGCTGGCCTCGCTCGACGGCCTGGGCCTCGACGTCGACACGATGATGGCGGCGTTCCGCGCGGTCGGCGCCTATGTGCACGGGGCCGTGCAGGCGGAGGTCGCCGTCGCCCTGTACATGAAGGAGCAGGGCTGGGCGAACGCCGACGAGACCCGCCGGGGGCTCGCCCCGCAGATGACGTACCTGCTCGGCACCGGCCGCTACCCGACCTACCGGACGTACGCCCTCGGCGCGGCCCGCAAGGACGACGCGGGCTGGCTGTTCGAGACGGGGCTCGAGTGCGTGCTCGACGGGGTCGCGGGCCTGATCGAGCGCGGCGGCGCATGACGAACGGCCCCCGGGTGATCCCGGGGGCCGTTCGTCATGGGGGTCCTAGTACGAGGAGCCGCTCGCGCCCAGCGAACCCGTGGGGTGCCAGACCGTCTTCGTCTCCAGGAACGCGGTCATGCGGTCCGTGCCGGGGGACTCGGCGAAGTCCTCCTCGGTACGGGGGCGCAGGACGCGCTTCAGGTTGTCCGCCGCCGCGATCTCCAGGTCGCGGGCCAGGCCGGTGTCCGCGCCCGTCAGGTCGATCGCGTTGACGTCCTGGTGGGCCGCGAGGTGCGGGCCCATCTCGGCGGCCTTGCCGGAGAGGATGTTGACCACGCCGCCGGGGAGGTCGGAGGTGGCCAGGACCTCGCCCAGGGAGAGGGCCGGCAGCGGGGACTTCTCGCTTGCGATGACCACCGCCGTGTTGCCCGTCGCGATGACCGGGGCGATCACCGAGACCAGGCCGAGGAAGGACGAGTCCTGCGGGGCCACGACCGTGACGACACCCGTGGGCTCCGGGGTCGACAGGTTGAAGTACGGGCCCGCGACCGGGTTCGCGCCGCCCACGACCTGGGCGATCTTGTCGGTCCAGCCCGCGTACCAGACCCAGCGGTCGATCGCCGCGTCGACGACCACGGCCGCCTTCGACTTCGACAGGCCCTCCGCGTCCGCGACCTCGCGGACGAACTGGTCCCGGCGGCCCTCCAGCATCTCGGCGACGCGGTAGAGGATCTGGCCGCGGTTGTACGCGGTCGCGCCCGCCCAGCCGCCGAAGGCCTTGCGGGCCGCGACGACCGCGTCACGCGCGTCCTTGCGGGAGGAGAGCGGCGCGTTCGCCAGCCACTTGCCCTTCGAGTCGCTCACCTCGTACACCCGGCCGCTCTCGGAGCGGGGGAACTTGCCCCCGACGTACAGCTTGTAGGTCTTGAAGACACTGAGGCGCGTCACATCAGACATCGAGGTAGGCCTCCAGACCGTGGCGGCCGCCCTCGCGGCCGAAGCCCGACTCCTTGTAGCCGCCGAACGGCGAGGTCGGGTCGAACTTGTTGAACGTGTTGGCCCAGACGACACCGGCCCGGAGCTTGGAGGCGACCGCCAGGATGCGGGAGCCCTTCTCCGTCCAGATGCCCGCCGACAGGCCGTACTGGCTGTTGTTGGCCTTCGCGACCGCCTCGTCGGGCGTACGGAAGGACAGCACCGACAGGACCGGGCCGAAGATCTCGTCGCGGGCGATGCGGTGCGCCTGCGTGACGTTCGTGAAGAGCGTCGGGGCGAACCAGTAACCGGCCGACGGGATCTCGCACGCGGCGGTCCAGCGCTCGGCGCCCTCCGCCTCGCCCTGCTCCACGAGCGAGGTGATGCGGGCCAGCTGCTCCGAGGAGTTGATGGCGCCGATGTCGGTGTTCTTGTCGAGCGGGTCGCCCAGACGGAGGGTGCTCAGGCGGCGCTTGAGGCTGTCGAGCAGCTCGTCCTGGATCGACTCCTGGACGAGGAGGCGCGAGCCCGCGCAGCAGACCTGGCCCTGGTTGAAGAAGATGCCGTTGACGATGCCCTCGACGGCCTGGTCGATCGGGGCGTCGTCGAAGACGATGTTGGCGCCCTTGCCGCCCAGCTCCAGGGTGACCTTCTTGTGCGTGCCGGCGACGGAGCGCGCGATCGACTTGCCGACCGCCGTCGAACCGGTGAAGGCGACCTTGTTCACGTCCGGGTGCTCGACCAGCGCGGCGCCCGCCTCCCCGTACCCGGGAAGGATGTTGACGACGCCCTTCGGCAGCCCGGCCTGGCGGCAGATGTCCGCGAAGAACAGGGCGGAGAGCGGGGTCGTCTCGGCCGGCTTCAGGACGACCGTGTTGCCGGTCGCGAGCGCCGGGGCGATCTTCCACGCCAGCATGAGCAGCGGGAAGTTCCACGGGATGACCTGGCCGGCCACGCCGAGCGGCTTCGGGTTCGCCCCGTAGCCGGCGTGGTCGAGCTTGTCGGCCCAGCCCGCGTAGTAGAAGAAGTGGGCCGCGACCAGCGGGAGGTCCGCGTCGCGGGTCTCCTTGATCGGCTTGCCGTTGTCCAGGGTCTCCAGGACGGCCAGCTCACGGCTGCGCTCCTGGATGATCCGGGCGATCCGGAAGAGGTACTTGGCGCGCTCCGAACCGGGCAGCGCCGACCACTTCTCGAAGGCCTTGCGGGCCGCCTTCACCGCGCGGTCGACGTCCTCGGTGCCCGCCTGGGCGATCTCGGAGAGGACCTCCTCGGAGGACGGGGAGACGGTCTTGAAGACCTTGCCGTCGGCGGCGTCGACGAACTCGCCGTCGATGAAGAGGCCGTAGCTCGGCGCGATGTCGACGACCGAGCGCGATTCCGGTGCCGGTGCGTACTCGAATGCAGATGCCATGTTGATCAGTCCACCGTCACGTAATCGGGGCCGGAGTAACGGCCGGTCGCCAGCTTCTGGCGCTGCATCAGCAGGTCGTTGAGCAGGCTGGAAGCGCCGAAGCGGAACCAGTGGTTGTCCAGCCAGTCCTCACCCACGGTCTCGTTGACGAGAACCAGGAACTTGATCGCTTCCTTGGTGTTGCGGATGCCGCCGGCCGGCTTCACGCCGATCTGCACGCCGGTCTGCGCGCGGAAGTCGCGCACGGCCTCCAGCATGAGGAGGGTGTTCGCCGGGGTGGCGTTGACCGCGACCTTGCCGGTCGAGGTCTTGATGAAGTCCGCGCCGGCCATCATGCCGAGCCAGGAGGCACGGCGGATGTTGTCGTACGTGGACAGCTCACCGGTCTCGAAGATCACCTTGAGGCGGGCGCGGTCGCCGCACTCCGCCTTGATCGCGGCGATCTGCTCGAAGACCTCCAGGTACCGGCCGGCGAGGAAGGCGCCACGGTCGATGACCATGTCGATCTCGTCGGCGCCGGCGGCGATGGCGTCGGCGGTGTCGGCCAGCTTCACGGGGAGCGCGGCGCGCCCGGCCGGGAAGGCGGTGGCGACCGAGGCGACCTTGACGCCCGAGCCCGCGACGGCGGCCTTGGCGGTGGCCACCATGTCGGGGTAGACGCAGACGGCGGCGGTCTTCGGGGTCGTGCGGTCGGTCGGATCGGGGTTGACGGCCTTGGCGGCGAGCGCCCGGACCTTGCCCGGGGTGTCCGCACCTTCGAGCGTCGTCAGGTCGATCATGGAAATGGCCAGGTCGATGGCGTACGCCTTGGCCGTGGTCTTGATCGAGCGGGTGCCGAGGGACGCGGCGCGCGCCTCCAGGCCGACGGCGTCGACGCCGGGCAGCCCGTGGAGGAAGCGGCGCAGCGCACTGTCGGACGTGGTCACGTCGGCGAAAGCGGATGCTGCGGATGCAGTGGTGGGCATGGTCACCAGTCGAGCATATCTACGCGCGTAGCGACCTGTACAGGGGTGGCCCTTCATGGAGCCCGAGGTCACAGGGGGTCCGACGGCGTGGTGACTCCTGTCACACGCTCGTGACATGGAGCGGACGCCTCCCCCATACAAGATCAATAGATTCTTATCAGCAGCCAGCGAGACCTCACCGGCCCTTCCCGATCGAGATGTCAGCCAGGCATGCGGCTCTTCCTCATCCATCCGTGACCTGCTTCAGGAGTCGTTATGCGCACCGCCCTTCGCACCGCCCTTGCCGCCGCGCTCGTCGCCGGCGTCGCCGCCAGCCCGGTCCTCGCGGCCGGCAACGCCTTCGCCGCCGGGACGACCCCGGCGCCGACGGCCACCGCGAGTGCGAAGGCCACCGTGCCGGCGAAGGCCGCCGCGCCCGCCGACGCCCCGGTCCGCACCGTCGAGCTCGCCGGCGGCCTGTCCGCCAAGGTGTACGCCAAGGGCGACCAGCACCCCTACTTCACCGCCACCGTCCTCAAGGGCGGCACGGTCCTCGGCGAGCTGAAGGCCGGCGCCGGCTACCCGCAGCAGGACACCAAGGTCTTCGTCGGATACGCGGTGACCCTGGACTTCGAGGGCAAGGTGACCGCCGTCGCCGTCGACGCGAACGGAACCCTGGTCCGCACCGTCCAGCTCGCCGGCGGCCTGTCGGCCAAGGTGTACGCCAAGGGCGACCAGCACCCGTACTTCACCGCCACCGTCCTCAAGGGCGGCACGGTCCTCGGCGAGCTGAAGGCCGGCGCCGGCTACCCGCAGCAGGACACCAAGGTCTTCGCCGGCTACTCGGTGACCCTGACCTCCGAGGGCGAGGTGACCGCGACCGCGTCCGGCACCACCCCGCAGGGCACCCTCGTCCGGACCGAGACCCTCATCAACGGCACGATCGCCAAGATCTACAAGATCAAGGACCTGCACCACCGCGCCGAGCTCTTCTACCAGGGCAACCCGGTCGGCGTCCTCGACGCCATCACCCGCCCCGTCGCCGGCAACGACAACGGCGAGTTCTTCGTCCTCTTCGAGGACGGCCGCACCCTCAACTGGGACCGCAACTACGTCCCCGGCGCCGAGCCCGGCATGTACGTCCTCGCCGACGGCACCGTCCTGGAGCTCGCCAAGAAGGACGGCCGCTACGGCCTCCAGCTCATCGAGAACGGCCACGGCCGCGGCTTCACCTACCTGGCCGGCTCCCGCCAGGTCTGGGTCTACGGCAAGGCGGTCGTCGTCCTGGAGCAGGACGGAGGCTTCGCGGCCTACATCCAGGGCTCCACGAAGCAGGCCGCCCCGGAGCTCATCCAGAAGGGCTCCAAGCCCGCCCCGGGCCCCGTCGTCACCGTCGGCACGTGCACGGTCCAGCAGGACATCCCCTCGGTCTTCGCGCTGCTGACCGTGACGCTCACCAACGACCTGGAGAAGGGCCCGAAGGCCGTCCTCAAGGACGAGGCCGGCAAGCCGATCGTCACCGTCGACCGCGCGCACCCGGCCGACCCGGGCCAGGGCCTCACGATCAAGGGCGCGAACACGACCACCCCGCAGCTCGGCCAGCGCACCCAGGGCGGCGACACGCCGTACCAGTGGACCGCCTTCCCGAAGCTCCCCAAGGGCTGCGAGAAGGACGCCGCCGGCACCCCGGCGGGCAACAACGGCACCACCACCAACACCGGGCAGACCTCCGTCATCCCGCAGGGCGGCGTCGCGGCCGGTGCCGAGCTCGGCACCGAGGGCGACTCCACCGCCCTGATCGCGGCCGGCGCGGGCGCGGCCTCCCTCGCCGCCGCGGGCCTCGGCTTCGTCGTCCTCCGCCGCCGCGCGGGCTCCCGCGCCTGATCGGTACGGGATCGAGCGCCCGGTCCGTACGGGATCGCGCGCCTGATCCCCACGGGAGCCGGCGCCCGGTCCGTACCCGAGCGGCGCGCTCGGTCCCGTAACCCTCCTCCTGCCCTGACCCGAGCAGGTGACACCCCACCCCAGGCCGGTCGCCGCGTCCCGCGCGGCGGCCGGCCACACCCCTTCTCCCAGCCCGCCCGGAGCCGTCCCGTGAGCCGTCGCCCCGCCCGTACCCGTACCGCCGCACTCGTCCTCGTGGCCGCCCTCGCCGCCCTCACCGGCTGCTCCGCGGCGGCGGACACCACCCCGCCCGCCCACATCGCGGAGGCCACCGCCCCCGCGCCGACCGCGAGCGCGGCCCCCGTGAAGCCGATGGCGCGGTCCCTGCCCGTCCGGGTGCGGGTGCCCGCGGCCGGGGTCGACACCGGGCCCGTCCTCTCGCTCGGCCTGAACGCGGACGGCACCGTCGAGGTGCCCTCCGTCGCCGACGCCGACCGCGTCGGCTGGTACGACAAGGGCGTCACCCCCGGGCAGACCGGGCCCGCCGTCCTCATCGGCCACTTCGACACCGCCCGCGGCCCGGCCGTCCTCAAGAACGTCTCCAAGGTCCGCGTCGGCGACGAGATCACCGTGACCCGCGCCGACGGCACGACCGCCGTCTTCCGCGTCCGGGAACTGGAGCAGGTCGACAAGGACGCCTTCCCGACGGCCAAGGTCTACGGCAACACGACCCGCCCCGAGCTGCGCCTCGTCACCTGCGGCGGCGAGCTGGTCGACGGCCACCGCCCCGACAACATCATCCTGTACGCGGATCTCGTGGCCGCGCGGGCCGCCTGAGCCCCCACCCGCCCCCCTGAGGCACAATCGGCGGCATGACGACCCCCGAGCCCAGCCACGAGCCGAGCCCAGAGCAGCCGTCCGCAGGAAAGACCCCCGCGGGACAGACCCCCGCCGACAAGGTCTTCCGGTCGCCCCTCGGGGTCGCGAGCGGAGTGTTCCTGCTGCTCCTCACGGCCTTCTTCGCCGGGGACTCGATGGTCCGCGGCGAGGGCCGCACGCCCTGGATCGCGCTCGCGGTCCTCGTCCTCGCCGTCCCGCTGATCGTCGCCTTCACGATCAGGCCCGCCGTGTACGCCAACGACGACCGGCTCCGGATCCGCAACCCCTTCCGCACGATCGTGCTGCCCTGGGCCACCGTCGCCGACGTCCGCGCCGGCTACTCCAGCGAGGTCTTCACCCAGGACGGCGCCAAGTACCAGCTGTGGGCGATCCCCGTCTCGCTGCGCCAGCGGAAGAGGGCCGCCCGCCAGGCCGCCCGCGCCTCCCAGGACGACCCGCACGGCCGTACCTCCGTCACCGCCGACGTACGGGACGCCGCCTCCCGCACCGCCCCCAGCGACAAGACCATCGCCGACCTGCGCGAGCTCGCCGAGCTGCGCGCCGGGACCCCGGGCGCGCAGGGCGA
Organism: Streptomyces sp. NPDC055815; assembly: GCF_053616475.1. NCBI lineage: Bacteria > Bacillati > Actinomycetota > Actinomycetes > Kitasatosporales > Streptomycetaceae > Streptomyces > Streptomyces sp. NPDC055815. Next base: position 70,461 of record NZ_JBSHDU010000041.1, read on the forward strand.
GCCGCAGGTGCACTGGGCGTACGAGATCGTCGGCCCCGCCGTGGCCGGGCTGCTGCTCCTCGTCATCCTGCTCGCGACGGGCTGAGCCGCACCCCCGTCTCCCGGCTGGACGTCCCGGGGCTGAGCCCCGTCAGGGCGCGCCCTCCCACACCAGGAGCATGTGGCCGCCCAGCCACGCCGAGGAGAGCGCCGCCCCCGCGAGGACGAGGGCGGCGACGTGCCACCGCGCGCGGGCGATCCCCACGGCGAGCGGCAGCAGCAGCGGGAAGCCCGGCAGCAGGAAGCGGGCGCGCGGGAACCAGACGCCGCCGCTGCCGAGGACCACGAGCAGCAGCACCCCCGTGAACACGAGCAGCGGCAGCGGCTGCCGGTCCACGAGACCGCACACGTACAGCGCGGCGGACAGCACGAGCACCACCGACACCACGGTCAGGAAGAACGGCGGGGACGCGCTGTGGACGAGGTACCGGCGCAGCGCCCGCAGCGTCACCGCGCCGCCGTCCCACTCGTTCCCCCAGCGCCGCTGCACCTCGAAGTAGCCGTCCCAGCGGCCCCGGACGAGCGCCACCCACCCGACGTACCCGAGCCAGCCGAGGGGCGCCGTCAGGGCGGCGGCCAGGGCCCGCCGCTCGCGCCGGGCGGCCAGGAGCCCCGCCACGCCGACCGCCGCCGCGACCGCGAGCCCCGTCGGCCGGGTCAGCCCGGCGGCCACCGCGAGTCCTGCGGCCCACGCCCAGCGCCCGCCGAGCACCGCGTACAGCGCCCAGGCGGCGAGCGCCGTGAACAGCGACTCCGTGTATCCCAGCCACTGCACGGCGGCCACCGGCGAGGCGCCCCACAGGACGGCGAGGACCGTGCCGGTGCGGCGTCCGTGCAGCCGGTCGCCGACCGCGAACACCCCCCAGGCGGCGAGCAGCGAGCACACCACCGCGAGCCCGAGGGCGACCGAGGCGCGGGAGCCGGGGAGGACCGCCGAGAGGAGCCGGACGAGCCCGGGGAAGAGCGGGAAGAAGGCGAGGTTCCGGGGGAAGGACGGCTGGGTCGTGTACCCGTGACCGGCGATGTCCAGGTACCAGAGCGAGTCCCACGTCCGGGCGAGCAGCGGCCACAGGCCGTGCCCCTTCAGATGCGCCCAGCGGGCGAGCACCGCGAGCCCCAGGAGCCGTACTGCCAGGAAACCGAGCAGCGCCGGGGCCGCGCGCCGCAGCGCGCCGCCCGCTCGGGCCTCGGGGGCGGCACGGGGGGCGGGGACGTACGGCACGGGGCGGGTGACGGACACCGGGTCACCCTGGCGCGCGCCCCCGGCGTGCGGTCCACGCTTTACGTCACGTGCCGTACGGGGTTCACCCGGACGGGCGAGGGCCGGTACGGATTCCCTTCCGTACCGGCCCCCGGCGATGTCCTACGGCCCGATGCCTACGGCCCGATGCCTACGGCCCGATGTCCTACGGCCCGATGTCCTACGGGCCGATGTCCTACAGCCCGGCGGCCTCGGACAGATCCCGCTTGATCGCGGCGAGGATCTCGGCGCCCTTCGCGCGGGCGGTCGCCAGCTCGCTGCCGTCGCCGACCGGGACGACGACCTCCAGGTAGCACTTGAGCTTGGGCTCGGTGCCGGAGGGGCGGACGATCACCCGGGCCTTGTAGTCGCCCTCCAGGTGGTAGCGGAGACCGTCCGTCGGCGGGAGGGACTCGGTGCCCTTCGTCAGGTCCTCGGCCGAGACGACCGTGAGACCGGCGAGCCGGACCGGGGGACGCTCGCGGAGCGTGGCCATCGCGTTCGCGATGATCCCCAGGTCCTCGACGCGTACGGACAGCTGGTCCGTGGCGTGCAGGCCGTGCGCCACCGCCAGGTCGTCGAGCAGGTCGGTGAGGGTCCTGCCCTGCTCCTTGAGCACCGAGGCCAGCTCGGTGACGAGCAGCGCCGCCGTGATGCCGTCCTTGTCGCGGACGCCCTCCGGGTCGACGCAGTAGCCGAGCGCCTCCTCGTAGCCGTACCGCAGTCCGTCGACGCGGGCGATCCACTTGAAGCCGGTCAGGGTCTCCTCGTAGCCGACGCCCGCGGCCTCGGCGATGCGGCCGAGGAGGGAGGAGGACACGATCGACTCGGCGAAGACGCCCGTGGCGCCCTTGTGCACCAGGTGCGCGGCGAGCAGCGCGCCGACCTCGTCGCCGCGGAGCATCCGCCAGCCGCCCTCGACGTCCGCGTCGGGCACGGCGACGGCGCAGCGGTCGGCGTCCGGGTCGTTCGCGATGACGAGGTCGGGGTCCACGGCCCGGGCGGCCTCGAAGGCCAGGTCCATGGCGCCCGGCTCCTCCGGGTTCGGGAAGGCGACCGTCGGGAAGGCGGGGTCCGGGTCGGCCTGCTCGGCGACGAGCGCGGGCGGCGGGAAGCCGGCCCGGTCGAAAGCGGCCGTCAGGACCTCCTTGCCGACGCCGTGCATGGCCGTGTAGACGGTCCGCGCGGTCCGGGGGGAGCCGGGGGTCAGGACGGCGTCCGTACGCTCCAGGTAGGCCGTCAGGACCTCGTCCCCGAGGGTCTCCCAGCCGGACTCGGGCCGGGGCACGTCGTGCAGCGAGCGGACGGCCTCGATCTCGGCGGCGATCTCCGCGTCGGCCGGCGGGACGATCTGCGAGCCGTCGCCCAGGTAGACCTTGTAGCCGTTGTCGCGCGGCGGGTTGTGGCTCGCGGTCACCTCGACACCGGCGACGGCGCCCAGATGCCTTATGGCGTACGCGAGGACGGGCGTCGGCAGCGGGCGGGGGAGGACCGCCGCGCGCAGTCCGGCGCCGGTCATCACGGCGGCGGTGTCGCGGGCGAAGTCGGCGGACTTGTAGCGGGCGTCGTAGCCGATGACGACGAGGCCGCCCTCCTGGCCCTTCGCCTTCAGGTACGCGGCGAGGCCGGCGGCGGCCCGGATGACGACCGAGCGGTTCATCCGCATGGGCCCGGCGCCGAGCTCACCGCGGAGCCCGGCCGTGCCGAACTGCAGGGTGCCGCTGAACCGGGCGGCGAGCTCGTCGCCCGCGTCGGCCTCGATGAGCCGCGCGAGCTCCTCGCGGGTCTCGCTGTCGGGATCCTCGGCGAGCCAGGCCTGGGCCCGGGTGAGGAGATCGTCCTGCGTCACGGTGTGCCTTTCGGAGGTGCGGGCGGGAGGGGCCGTGGGGTGGGTGCGTGGATGCGTGGGTGCGGGTGGGTGGGCCGCTGCGCGGAGCCTTCCCCCACCCCGCCCCTTCCCGAAACGGGGGGCGGGCCCCCAGCCCCCGTACGGCCTGCGGCCGTGCCCTCGAACGCCGGGCGGGCTGGATCTCCAGCCCGCTGGGGGTCCCCCCGCGCCGCCAGGCGCAGGGGGAGCTTGAGGAGCGGGGTCCGGGGCGGAGCCCCGGTGACGGGAACCGTCAGATCCGGTCCAGGACCCGCGTCAGCAGCTCGCCCATGCGGGCCGCCGAGTCGCGGCCGGCCTGGAGGACCTCCTCGTGGTTCAGCGGCTCGCCCGAGAGCCCCGCCGCCAGGTTGGTGACGAGGGAGATGCCGAGGACCTCGGCGCCGGCCTCGCGGGCCGCGATGGCCTCCAGGACGGTGGACATGCCGACGAGGTCGCCGCCGAGCACGCGGACCATGTTGATCTCGGCCGGGGTCTCGTAGTGCGGGCCGGGGAACTGGACGTACACGCCCTCCTCCAGCGTCTCGTCGACCTCCTTGCACAGCGCGCGCAGGCGCGGCGAGTACAGGTCCGTCAGGTCGACGAAGTTCGCGCCGACGATCGGGGAGGCGGCCGTGAGGTTGATGTGGTCGCTGATCAGGTACGGCTGGCCGGGGCGCATGCCCTCGCGGAGGCCGCCGCAGCCGTTGGTGAGGACGACGGTCTTGCAGCCGGCGGCGACGGCGGTGCGGACGCCGTGGGCGACGGAGGCGACGCCCCGGCCCTCGTAGAAGTGGGTGCGGCCGAGGAAGACCAGCGCGCGCTTCTCACCGATCTTGTACGAGCGGACCTTGCCGCCGTGGCCCTCGACGGCCGGCGGCGGGAAGCCGGGCAGCTCGGTCACCGGGAACTCGGCCTCGGGGGCACCCAGGGCTTCGACGGCGGGCGCCCAGCCGGAGCCCATGACCAGGCCGACGTCGTGGTTCTCGACACCGGTCAGCTCGCGAAGACGTGCGGCAGCGGCCTCGGCGGCCTCGTACGGGGTGGCAGTTGCGTTCACTGACTCTCTCGCCTCGGGGAGGGGGGTCCGAGGGGAGCCCCGGACGGATTTGGTACGCGAAGCAGCGTAGCCGGAGAATTCCTACGCGCGTAGATGACGATGCTGACGGACATGCGATCGTTGTCTTGTCGTTTCCGACGAATGGGGGATTCCGGTCGCCCGGTCGGATCAACATGGCCGGATCGGCGCGGTCGGACCGGCCCCGGCAGCCCGGCCGGATCGGCGCGGTCGTACCGGCCCCGGCGGCCCGGCCGGATCAGCAGGGCCGCTTCCGCAACTCCATCACGTAGTCGTGCGGCGCGCCCGCCGACTCGGCCGCGTCCGCGACCTCGCCCAGGTACCGCGCGGACGGCAGCCCGCCCTCGTACGCGTTGAGGACGTACACCCAGGCCGGCTCCTCGCCGTCCAGGGTGTGCACCCGCACCCGCATCCGCCGGTAGATGTCGAGGCCCACGCCCTCCCAGCGGTCCATGGAGTCCTCGTCCATCGGCGCGATGTCGTACAGCGCCACGAAGACCTGGGAGCGGGGGGCCTCCACGATGGTGGCCAGCGCTCCCTCCCAGCCCATCTGCTCTCCGCCGAAGGTCAGCCGCCAGCCGTTCAGCCAGCCGGTGCCGCGCAGCGGGGAGTGCGGTGCGCGGCGGCTCATCAGCCGCGCGTCGAGGTTGCCGGCGAAAGCGGCGTAGAGCGACATGGGACCGAGGGTACGGGAGGGGGCGGGCTGCCCGGAGAACCGCGAGGCGGCGGCCGTACGGGGGGCTCCGGAGGCCCCGGCGCGAGGCAGTGCCCGGCGTGCGGGAGAATGGGGTACGCACTTGAAGCGTGCGGGACAATGGCGTACGCACTGCACCCCAGCGGGGGGACCCCCCGGCAGAACGAGAGCGCGAGGCGTAGATCCCAGTGACCCGGATCGTGATCATCGGCGGCGGACCCGGCGGATACGAGGCGGCCCTGGTGGGCGCCCAACTCGGCGCGGAGGTGACCGTCGTGGACTGCGACGGCCTCGGCGGCGCGTCCGTCCTGACCGACTGCGTCCCCTCGAAGACCCTGATCGCCACCGCCGAGGTGATGACCACCTTCGACTCCTCCTACGAGGAGCTGGGCATCATCGTCGCGGACGACACCCCGCACATCGAGCAGGCCGCTCGTGTCGTCGGCGTGGACCTCGGCAAGGTGAACCGACGGGTGAAGCGCCTCGCGCTCGCCCAGTCCCACGACATCACCGCCTCCGTGACCCGGGCCGGCGCCCGGGTCCTGCGCGGCCGCGGCCGGCTCTCCGGCCGGCAGGCCGTGGACGGCTCGCGCCAGGTGGTCGTCACCGCCGCCGACGGCACCGAGGAGACGCTGACCGCCGACGCCGTGCTGATCGCGACGGGTGCCCACCCGCGCGAGGTGCCCGACGCCAAGCCGGACGGCGAGCGCATCCTGAACTGGACGCAGGTCTACGACCTGAAGGAGCTCCCCGAGGAGCTCATCGTGGTCGGTTCCGGTGTCACCGGTGCCGAGTTCGCGGGTGCCTACCAGGCGCTGGGTTCCCGCGTCACGCTCGTCTCGAGCCGTGACCGCGTGCTCCCGGGCGAGGACCCGGACGCGGCCGCCGTCCTGGAGGACGTCTTCCGGCGCCGCGGCATGAACGTCATGGCCCGCTCCCGCGCCGAGTCCGCCAAGCGGGTCGGCGACCGGGTGGAGGTCACCCTCGCGGACGGCCGGGTCATCTCCGGCACGCACTGCCTGATGGCGGTCGGCGCGATCCCGAACTCGGCCGGGATGGGCCTGGAGGAGGCGGGGGTCAAGCTGAAGGACTCCGGCCACATCTGGACCGACAAGGTCTCCCGTACCTCCGCCCCCGGCGTGTACGCCGCCGGTGACGTCACCGGCGTCTTCGCGCTCGCCTCGGTCGCCGCGATGCAGGGCCGGATCGCGATGTACCACTTCCTCGGCGACGCGGTGGCCCCGCTGAACCTGAAGACGGTCTCGTCGAACGTCTTCACCGACCCGGAGATCGCGACCGTCGGCTACACCCAGGCCGACGTGGACGCGGGCAAGATCGACGCCAAGGTCGTCAAGCTGCCCCTCCTCCGCAACCCCCGCGCGAAGATGCAGGGCATCAGGGACGGCTTCGTGAAGATCTTCTGCCGCCCGGGCACCGGCATCGTGGTCGGCGGCTGTGTCGTCGCGCCCAAGGCGAGCGAACTGATCCATCCGATCTCGATCGCGGTCGACAACAATCTGACGGTCGAACAGATCGCAAATGCTTTCACCGTGTACCCCTCCCTGTCGGGCTCGATCGCGGAAGTGGCACGGCAGTTGCACACCCGAAAGGCGACGGGCGAGGCGTAACGCCTCCGCCCGGGCCCGCTCCCGCCTGCGGGAACGGTTCGCCCAGTCGGACAACCCCCGGCAATCCCGGGCATAGAACGATCAACGACGGGGTCTCCCATACCACTTGGAGGCCCCGTCCGTGCGCATCTTCTGCAATTCGGCGCATACTGCTGAAAAGTATCGGCCGGTCACGTTACTGTCAGTTTCGTGTTCGCTGCAGAACGTCGCCAGTTGATCCTCGAAATGGTGCGAGCCAATGGGGCCGTGTCGCTCCGCGAGCTCGCCCGCGTCGTCCAGACCTCTGAAGTGACCGTACGGAGAGACGTACGGGCCCTTGAGGCAGAAGGACTCCTCGACCGCCGCCACGGCGGTGCGGTGTTGCCGGGCGGATTCACGCGAGAATCCGGCTTCCCGCAGAAATCCCATCTCGCCACAGCGGAGAAGACGGCCATCGCCGACGTCGCCGCGAGCCTCGTCGAAGAGGGCGAGGCCATCGTCGTCGGCGCCGGGACGACCACGCAGGAGCTGGCCCGCCGGCTCGCCCGCGTGCCCGGCCTCACCGTCGTCACCAACTCCCTGCTCGTCGCCCAGGCCCTCGCCCACGCCAACCGGGTCGAGGTCGTCATGACCGGCGGCACCCTGCGCGGCTCCAACTACGCGCTCGTGGGCAGCGGGGCCGAGCAGTCGCTCCAGGGGCTCCGGGTCTCCCGGGCGTTCCTCTCCGGGAGCGGCCTGACCGCCGAGCGCGGGCTCTCCACGTCCAACATGCTCTCCGCGAGCGTGGACCGGGCCCTCGTGCAGGCGGCGGCGGAGGTCGTGGTCCTCGCCGACCACACCAAGCTGGGCTCCGACACCATGTTCCAGACGGTGCCGACCGACGTCATCACCCGCCTGGTGACCGACGAGCCCCCGGCCCACGACGAGCGGGCCGCCACCGAGCTCCAGGCCCTCGCCGACCAGGGCGTGCAGATCGCCGTCGCCGGTACGGGCGCGGCCACCGGCCCCTCGGGCGGCGACCAGCTCCCCCCGGGCGCCCGGCCCCGCCGTGACGTGCCGCTCCCCGTCCAGCGCGGACGGATGGCGGCCGGTCAGTTCCGGGGCGGCCCGGGCGGCGGCATGGCCGCGGAGACGCTGGAACGCACGGCCCGGGTCGCGGACATGCGCCGCCGCTGACGTCAGTACCTCAGCCGCAGTACCCGAGGGACCCTCCCCCAGGGGTCCCACGCCGAACCACCGGCCCCAGCTCAGCCCTTCAAGCCCCGCAGCGTCAGCGCGAGCAGACGGTCCGCCAGCTCCGCGTCCTCCGGGCACTGTTCAGCCGCCAGCGCGATCGCGTTGGTCAGCTGCATCAGGTCGCCGATCGACACATCGGCCCGCACCTGCCCCGCCTTCCGGGCCCTTTCGAGCAGCCGCTCGCCCGCCGCGCGCAGCGGATCGCTGCACCGCGCCAGGGCCGAACTCCGGTCGTACGAGGCGGACATCAGCGCGTGCGCGAGCCCCCGGTACTCGCCGGCGTGCGCGATCAGAGCCCGCAGCCACTCCACCAGCGCCGCGCACGGCGCATCGGCCTCCGCCAGCTCCCGCGAGCGGTCGAGCAGTTCGGCCAGCGCCTCCTGGAAGACCGCGTTCAACAGGTCGGCCCGGGTGGGGAAATGCCGGTAGAGGGTGCCGATGCCCACGCCCGCCCGGCGCGCGACCTCCTCCAGGGGCGCGTCCGCGCCCTGTTCCGCGAAGGCGGCGCGGGCTTCGATGAGCAGTCGCTCGTGGTTGCGGCGTGCGTCGGCGCGCATGTGCGCGGGCCCTCCCCTCGACGAAGGGCCCGCAGGCGGCTGCCTGCGGGCCCTTCGTACGGTACTGCGTGCGACGGTCAGTCCTTGATGTCGCAGATGGTGGCGCCGGAGGTGACGGAGGCGCCGACCTCGGCGCTCAGGCCCTTCACGGTGCCGGAACGGTGGGCGTTCAGCGGCTGCTCCATCTTCATGGCCTCCAGGACGACGATCAGGTCGCCCTCCTTGACCTCCTGGCCCTCCTCGACCGCGACCTTCACGATCGTGCCCTG